>NZ_JAVDUA010000016.1:0-147408 GCF_031456105.1 Pseudomonas sp. BE134
ATGTTTTCCAAGATCGATGGCGGCAATAGCTACTTTGTTCATGGCAACGGTCTCCGGTAGGCCCCCTGTGAAAGCTTAGTGGGCGATCACAGGGGGCAGCGGGGGTAGCCATTTCATTAGTGGATGTGTGTTGTTTTCAGGCTTTGGCGGGAATGCCGTACTTGCGCAGGCGAATGGCGATGGCGCTGTGGGAGGTTTGCAGGCGAGTCGCGAGTAAACGGCTGGACGGATAACTGCGATAAAGCTGCTCCAGCAGGTGTTTTTCAAACCCTGCAACGGCCTCTTCAAGGCTGCCCACTTCGCCGTCGTTTTGCCGTTCTACCGCCGTTCTGGCGATGTCCAGATCGTCGATGTCCACCAGCGGGTTTTCGCAAATCGCCGCCGCGCGGAAAATCACGTTTTGCAACTGGCGAACATTGCCCGGCCAGCGGTTGCCGAGGAGGGCGGCAAAGGTGCTCGGGGCCAAACGGCATACCGGGCGCTGGATCTGTGCGCAGGCCTGTTGCATGAAGTGATTGGCCATCAACAGGATGTCGTGGCCGCGTTCGCGCAACGGCGGTACTTGCAGGTTGAGCACATTGAGGCGGTAGAACAGGTCTTCGCGAAAATGGCCTTCGCTGACCATTTTCTCCAGGTCGCGGTGGGTCGCGCTCAGCACCCGAACGTTGACCTTCACCTCTCGATCGCCACCGACCCGGCGAAAGCAGCCGTCGCTCAAAAAGCGCAGTAACTTGGCTTGCAGGTAAGGCGACATCTCTCCGACTTCATCGAGGAACACCGTACCTTGATCGGCCAGTTCCAGCAGGCCGAGTTTGCCGCCACGCTGGGCGCCGGTGAAGGCGCCGGCGGCGTAGCCGAACAGTTCGCTTTCGGCGAGGCTTTCCGGGAGTGCCGCGCAGTTCAGGGCGAGAAAGGGCGAATCATGCCGCGCACTGATCGCATGACAGGCACGTGCGACCAGTTCTTTGCCGGTGCCGGTTTCGCCCTGGATCAACAACGGCGCGTCGAGTGCGGCAACGCGTTGGGCACGGGCCTTGAGCGTGCGAATCGCCGGGGACTCGCCCAGCAGCGCATCGAACCCTTCGGCATGGTCATGGTGCAGCGCCGACAGGCGTTCGCCGATGCGGTTCGGTTGATACAGGGTCAGCAGGGCGCCAGCGCCGGTGATCGGCATGGCGTCCAGCAGCAACGTCTGGCCGCCGAGGCTGACCTCGTGCATGGGCAGGCGAAAACCGTGCTCGATCAACGTGCGTTGCAAGGAAGGATCATCAAACAGTGCTGTCAGCGATTCGCCGGCCGGTTCGCGACCACAGAGGGCAATCAGCGCCGGGTTGGCCAGCAGCACAAAACCCCGATCATCCACCGCCAATACCGCGTCGGTGCTGGCAGCCAGCAAGGCATCGAGCTGCAAGCTTCGGCGTTGCCCCGGAAGAATGTCGACCATCGTTACCGCTTGCACGCCCTGCACGCCGAGAAAGGCCTCGCGCAACTCGTCCAGCACCTCGGCACCGAGGGTCGGCGCATCGATGTAAACGTTCGGCGGCACCATCTCCACAGCGTCCAGATTGAACCGGCGCCCACCGAGCAGGGCCAGCACTTCCTGGGTGATGCCGACGCGGTCGATGAAGGTAACGTGGATGCGCATAACGGGCCTGCAAGGGTGGCGAACGAGGTGGATGCGTCAATGAGTATGCCGGGCGTTGCTCGGGTGTGGCGAGCGGATATCAGCCTTTGGCGGATTTACGCGAGCTGGCCGCCAGGTCCTCAAGGAAGGCCTGGAGAATCGGCGGCGGGGCCGTACCGCGTCGGGTAATCACGTCAAAGGGCGACATCAACTGCAGGCTGTTTGGCGCCAGTTGGTGCATCTCGCCGGTCTTGATCCACTGCGCGGCGAAGTGCGCCGGCAGAAAACCCAGGTAGGCGCCGGAGATCAACAAAATCGCCAGGGCCTCGATGTTGTCCACGGTCGCTGCTGCCTTGGTGACACCCAGATGTTCGAGGTCGTATTGCTGCATGTAGCCGCGCACGACAATGCGGCTCGCGGCAATTTCTTCCCGCAGTTCGTCGCCTTCGGCCTTGCTGCCATACAGCGGATGCCGGCGCCCGCAATACAACCCCAGGGCTTCTTGATACAACGGCGTATGCAGCAGCCCCGGTACGTGGATCGGGAAGTGCCCGATGGCCAGGTGCAGTCGGCCGTCGAGCACCCGTTCTTCGAGTTCGGCGGGGGTACCCACGTACACGTTGAGGTGCACGTCATGGCCCCGGGACACGAAGCGCTGAGTGGTGCGCGGCAGCGGTGAATCGGGGTCGGTGATGGTGGTGTCGATGATCCCCAGGTTGAGCTTGCCGCTGATGTGCTGCTTGAGCACGTCGGCGTCCATGCAGAAGGTCTCCACCGCCGACAACAGGCGCTGGGTCGCCTCATGAATCGCCACGCCTTGCTCGGTCAGGCGAAAGCCACTGCGCCCGCGCTGACAAAGTTTGACCCCGAGCCGGGTTTCCAGATGAGTCATCTGTTCGCTGATCGTCGACTGGCCGGCATTCAACGCCGCCTGCGCGGCGCTAAAACCCCCGCACCTGACAATCGTGGCAAACACCCTGAGCAGTTTCAGATCGACATCGTGCAGCTGAATCACCTTGGACCTCCCGCGTGTGGATGCATCGGTAATGCCGATATGAGTATCTGATGTTTAGCATTTTTTCCACGAAAACCTGCGCCCATAGTCATTCCAACGGCGGTCGCCTTGCAGTCCGCCCAGCCGATAACAAAAAGTGGAGAGGCTTGAAATGTCGAATAACGGTTATGAATCCGGTCGCCTGAACCTGCCATTCGTAGGTCATTGCACCTTTGGCAAATCCCCGGTGTGCACCGATTGGGATGCACTGGATGCCGACGTCGCGGTGCTCGGCGTGCCCAACGACATGGGCACTCAGTGGCGCTCCGGCGCACGCTTCGGACCACGCGGGATTCGCGAAGCATCGACGCTGTTCTCCTTCGGCCACGCCGGCGCCTATGACCATGAAGACGACGTGATGTACCTGACCGCCGCCGACGTGCGCATGGTCGATGTCGGTGATGCCGACATTGTGCACACCGACATGGTCACCAGTAACGAGAACACCGAATACGCCGTGCGCAAGATCCTCGATGCCGGAGTCATGCCCGTGGTACTCGGTGGCGACCACTCGGTGCACGCGCCGGTGATCAAGGCGTTTGAGGGCCGTGGCCCGATCCACATCATCCATTTCGATGCGCACCTGGACTTCGTCGACGAACGCCACGGTGTCCGCTACGGCCATGGCAACCCGCTGCGGCGCGCCTCGGAAATGAACCACATTGTCGGCATGACCCAGATGGGCATTCGCAACGTTTCGTCCTCCAACCGTGATGACTACGAAGCGGCCCATGCCGCCGGCTCGAAAATCCTCTCGGTGCGCGATGTCCGGCGCCTCGGCGTCGAGGGTGTGCTCGCGCTGATCCCGCAAAACATCAATTACTACATCACGATAGACATCGACGGTTTCGACCCGTCCATCGCCCCGGGCACCGGCACCCCCAGCCACGGCGGCTTCCTCTACTACGAAGTGCTGGAAATCATCCAGGCCCTGGCCAAGCGCAGCAAAGGCAACATCGTCGGTATGGACCTGGTAGAGGTTGCACCGGTGTATGACCCGAGCGGCATGACCTCGATTCTGGCGGCGCAACTGCTGCTCAACAGCATCGGGTTCATCTTCCATGAACGGGCTCAGGCGAAGCACGCCGTGAGCGAAACCACCACGGCTACGGCGTGAACTGACCGCCGCACAGAGGGCATGAAAAATGGACACGATTGTTAAGCAGTACCTGCAAAAATTCGGCGTATCCGAAGCGACCCAGACCTTCCTCAGCAAGGTCCAGAAGATGTTCATCGGTGGCGCCTTTGTCGAGGCCAGCGACGGACAGACTTCCGACGTCATCGAGCCGTCGACCGAGGGCCTGATCACGCGCATTCCGATGGGCACCACCGAGGACTTGGACCGCGCTGTGCAAGCGGCTCGCGCCCAGTTCGACGGTGGCGCCTGGAGTCAGGCCAAGCCGGCGGAACGCGAGCGACTGATTCAGCGCCTGGCGGACCTGGTTGAACAGAACGCCGCAGAACTGGCAGAAATCGAATCGATCGACATGGGCAAGTCCGCAGCCTTTGCCAAGGACGTCGATATTCAAGGCACGGTCGATACCTTGCGTTACTTCGCCGGCTGGGCCACCAAGCTGCACGGCCGCACCGTCGAGCCTTCATTGCCGGGCAATTACCTGGCCTATACCCGCAAGGAAGCGGTGGGTGTGGTCGGTGCTATCGTGCCGTGGAACTTCCCGCTGCAAACCATGGCCTGGAAGCTCGGTGCCGCCTTGGCGACCGGTTGCACCGTGGTGGTCAAACCGGCTGAACTGACTTCGTTGTCGGCCCTGCGATTTGCCGAGTTGGTGCAGGAAGCCGGGATCCCGGACGGCGTCATCAACATCGTCTCCGGACGCGGCAGTGTGGTTGGCGCGGCCATGGCCACGCACCCCGGTATCGACAAACTGACCTTCACCGGCTCAACCCCGGTAGGCCGTACCGTCGGACGCGCTGCGCTGGATGAAATGAAGCGACTAACCCTGGAACTTGGAGGAAAATCACCGGTAATCGTGTTGGCCGATGCCGATATTCCAGCGGCTGCACAGGCGATTGCCAACGGCGTGTTTTTCAACTCGGGTCAGGTGTGCGATGCCGGTACGCGCGCTTATGTTCATCGCAGTGTCTACGACGAATTCCTGCGCGAACTGATCGCCTATACACGCACGCTGAAGATCGCACCGGGCCTGGACCCCGACTGCTTCATCGGTCCGCTGGTGTCGGCCCTGCAAAAGCAGCGCGTAACCGAGTACATCGAAACCGGCAAGCAGGAAGGCGCCGAACTGGTCTTCGGCGGCCAGCCTGTCGATGGCCCAGGTTTCTTCGTCGAGCCGACCATCTTCGCCCATTGCCGCAACGACATGCGCATTGTCCAGGAGGAGATTTTTGGCCCGGTGCTGGTCACCGCACCGTTCGACGATGAGGAAGAGGCACTGGCCCTGGCTAATGACTCGCTCTACGGCCTGGCTGCGGCGCTGTACTCCAATGACCTTGGCAAGGTGCACAGCCTGATCCCACGGTTGAAGGCTGGTTCGGTCTACGTCAACGCCCACGGCACCCTCGACCCGTCGATGCCGTTTGGTGGCTACAAACAGTCCGGATTCGGCAAGGACCTGGGCGCCGAACAACTCGATTACCTGCTCGAAACCAAAGCTGTCTGGATCACGCTGCCCTGAGTCATGGCTGACTCAAACCTTGTGGGAGCGAGCCTGCTCGCGATGGCGCAGTAACAAGCGCTTCTGTAGCGACTGATTAGCCCTCATCGCGAGCAGGCTCGCTCCCACAAGGGCGTCGTTCACCCGAAAGAACGCAGTTATCTCGTCATGATCTTCCAACAATAAGAGACAATCATGAATACTGACGCCAAAGCCGCACCCAGCGTGTCGCTCCTCGACGGCAAACCTGTCGTCGAGAGCCATTCGATCGACTTCATCCCGGAAAACGAGCGCACCGACAAACTGTCGAGTCAAGGCCCGTTCTGGTTCCTCGGCAATTTCACGTTCTTCACCATGACCATCGGCTTCGTTGGCCCAAGCGTCGGCCTGACCGCGCTCTGGACCACACTCGCCGGTACGCTGGGCATCATGTTCGGCACCCTGTTCATGGCGTTCCATGGTTCGCAAGGCCCGCACCTGGGCTTGCCGCAAATGATTCAGTCGCGTGCGCAGTTCGGCTATCGCGGTGTGATCCTCGTGCTGCTGGCGACGCTGTTTGTGTTTGCCGGGTTCAACATCGTCAACCTGGTGTTGATGATGCAGGGTTTGCACACTTTATTCGGGTTCGAACCCTGGGTGATCGCGGTGGCGGTGACGGTACCGGCGGCGATCCTCGCGATTCTTGGTCATGACTGGATGCACCGCAGCTTCAAATGGGCGTTGTACCTGTCGATCCCGCTGTACGGCCTGGTGACCCTGGCGGTGATGATGGGCTGGGTGCCCGATGCCGTGTTGCCGGCACTGGCTGCAGGTGAAGAGGCCCCGGCGCCATTGGGCTTCAACTGGACCGGTTTCATCGCCCAGTTCGCTGCGGCGGCCAGTTACAACATCGCCTACGCCCCGTACGTCTCCGACTATTCGCGTTACCTGCCGAAGAACACCTCCAGCGGCAAGCTGATTGCCGTGGTGTTTCTCGGTGCCTCGTTGTCCGGCGCGTGGATGATTTCGGTGGGTGGCTGGCTGGCCGATCACCTGCATTCAACGGATGTACTGGTCGCCCTCGGGCAAGTGGGTAGCACCGTTTCGCCGCTGATGGGCACGGCGGTGGTGGTGATCACCATTCTGGCGTTCCTGCCGGTGATCGCGATGAACATCTACAGCGCGAAACTGACCACGCTGACCTGCGTCGACTCCATCAAGCACATCAAGCCGACCCGCAAGGCACGCATCCTGGCGATTGGTTTTGTGATCCTGCTGCAACTGGGCGTGGCCCTGAGCATCCAGAGTTCGGGCAAAGGCTTGTCGGTACTGGGGATCTACCTGGTGGTGATGTTGTACTTCCTGGTGCCGTGGACCTCGGTCAACCTGACTGACTACTTCTTCGTGCGCAAAGGCCGCTACGCCATCCCGCACTTCTTCATGCCCCACGGCAACATCTACGGCAACTGGGGCCTGCGTGGCATCGCCGCGTACGCCATCGGTTTCGTCTCGATGATCCCGTTCTTCTACATCTACGACGGCGTCGAGCAGCGCGAAGTGTATGTCGGCCCGCTCGCCAAAGCCCTGGGCAGCATCGACATCGCCTGGCTGGTCGGGCTGATCGTTTCGGGGCTGGTGTACTACTGGTTCAGCCGCTCGATTGACCTCAAACGCGAAGAAACCGTCATCCAGCACATCGAAAAAACCTCTCCGCAATACACCACTGGCGACTCGCTGACCTTTCGCTCGACGCCTGTTTTCAACGAATCAAAGGCCGGGAGATAACCATGGCTACGCAAAAATACGACTACATCATCATTGGTGCCGGCTCGGCGGGTTGTGTGTTGGCCAACCGCTTGAGCGAAGACCCGGCCACCTCCGTTCTGGTACTGGAATTCGGTGGCAGTGACCGCAGTGTGGTGATCCAGATGCCGAGCGCGTTCTCGATCCCGATGAACACCAAGAAGTACAACTGGCGCTACGAAACCGAGCCAGAGCCGTTCCTCAACGGGCGACGCATTCACTGCCCACGGGGCAAGGTGCTCGGCGGCTCGTCGTCGATCAACGGCCTGGTCTATATCCGTGGTCATGCCTATGACTTTGACGAGTGGGAATCGCTGGGTGCCCAGGGTTGGGGCTACCGCAATTGCCTGCCTTACTTCAAACGGGCAGAACACTATGAAGAGGGCGGCGACGGCTATCGCGGCGGCACGGGGCCGTTGCACACCACCAATGGCAATCACATGAAAAACCCGCTGTATGGGGCGTGGGTGGACGCCGGTGCCGAAGCCGGTTACATCAAGACCGAAGACTGCAACGGTTACATGCAGGAAGGGTTTGGTGCCATGCACATGACGGTGAAAAACGGCGTGCGCTGCTCCACGGCCAACGCTTACTTGCGCCCGGCCATGGGCCGTCCGAACCTGACGGTGATCACCCACGCGATGACCCGGCAGATCATCCTTGAAGGCAAACGCGCCGTCGGCGTCATGTATGACCACAACGGCGAGACCCACCAGGTTCATTGCAACCGCGAAGTACTGATAGCCTCAGGGCCGATCGGTTCGCCACACCTGTTGCAACGCTCCGGAATCGGCCCGGCCGACGTCCTGCGCAAAGCCGGGATCAGCGTGCGTCATGACCTGCCTGGGGTAGGGGAGAATCTGCAGGATCACGCCGAGGTGTATATCCAGTTCGGCTGCAAGGAACCGGTGACCCTCAACAGCAAAATGGACCCGTTGAGCAAACTGATGATCGGTTTGCGCTGGCTGCTGTTCAAGGACGGACTCGGCGCCACCAACCATTTCGAGGCCGGTGGTTTCATTCGCTCGGACAAGGGCTTGCGTTGGCCGGACATCCAGTTCCACTTTCTGCCCGCCGCCATGCGTTACGACGGCAACAAGCCGATCAAGGGCCACGGCTTCATGGTGCTCACCGGGCCGAACAAACCCAAGAGCCGCGGTTATGTGCGCGCCCGTTCAGCTGACCCTTACGAGCATCCGCAGATCCAGTTCAACTACCTGCAACGCGAAGAGGACCGCGAAGGCTTCCGCCGCTGCATTCGCCTGACCCGGGAGATCATCGGCCAGAAGGCAATGGACCGCTTCCGCGACGGTGAAATCGCCCCAGGAGCCGATGTGACCAGCGATGAAGAGCTCGATGCCTTCGTGCGGGAAAACCTCGAAAGCACCTACCATCCTTGCGGCTCGTGCCGCATGGGCGAGGACGACATGGCTGTGGTCGATTCCGAGTTGCGTGTGCATGGCATTGCCGGGTTGCGCGTGATCGACTCGTCGGTGTTCCCGACCGAACCGAACGGCAACCTCAACGCGCCGACCATCATGCTCGCCGAACGGGCCAGCGATCTGGTGCGCGGGCGCAACATGCTGCCGGCCTCGGATGCGCCCGTCGGTCTGGTACAGGATTGGGAGACCAGCCAGCGCTCGTCGCTGCCGGGACGCAACGTCCGGGTTTGATCGCTTCGGGTCTTGCTCAGAAACAGCCAGATCGACGTGTCGATCTGGCTGTTTTTTTTCCAACCATTGGTTACAGACTGAGTTCGTCGGTAACGACCTTGTCTTGCCGCGTCTCCTATACTGATCCGCGTTGGCAGGTTCAACACCGATCCTGAATGCCGTTGGAGGCGTACCCGATTCCGGCGGTTTTTCCCTACCACCCTCAGTAAGGAGAACGAACATGGCAATCCGCATTGGCGACGAGGCACCGGACTTTAGCGTTCAAAGCACCGAAGGCACGCTGAATTTCCACGAATGGATTGGCGACAAGTGGGCCATCCTGTTTTCCCATCCCAAGGATTTCACCCCGGTGTGCACCACCGAGCTGGGCTACATGGCTGGGCTCAAGCCCGAGTTCGACAAGCGCAACACCAAGATCGTCGGGCTCAGTGTCGACCCGGTCAGCAATCATGAAAGCTGGGCCAAGGACATCGAAGAAACCCAGGGGCACGCGGTCAACTACCCGATGATCGGTGACGAAAACCTGGTGGTGGCCAAGCTCTACGACATGATCCACCCGAATGCCAGTGGCGGCACCCGCACCGCCATAGACAACGCCACCGTACGTTCCGTGTTCATTATCGGCCCGGACAAAAAGGTCAAGGCCATGCTCATCTACCCGATGAGCGCCGGGCGCAACTTCGATGAAGTGCTGCGTCTGCTGGATTCCCTGCAATTGAACGCCAAGCATACGGTCGCCACCCCGGTGAACTGGCGTCCGGGTGAGGACGTGATCATTCCCACGTCGGTGTCCGATGAAGACGCGCGCAAGAAGTACCCGGACGGCTTCAAAACCATCAAACCTTACTTGCGCACCGTGGCGCAGCCGAAGTAATCCAACCCCCGAGGAGTCGGGCAACATGGTCGTACAAGCCTTTCGCGTCGACGCCAGCCATCTCGATCAGATTGCGCGCCTGTTCGACGCCTACCGAGGCTTTTACGGCCAGCCCTCTAACCTGACCCAGTCCCGGGATTTCATCGCCGAACGCATCGCCCGGGACGAGTCGGCGATTTTCCTCGCCGAGGACGCCACGGGCCAGGCCGTGGGTTTCGTGCAGTTGTACCCGACGTTTTCCTCCATCGACGCCTACCGCACCTGGTTGCTCAGCGACCTGTTCACCACGCCCGAGGCCCGGGGGCGAGGAGTGGGCACGTTGCTGATGAACACCGCCCGCACCTTTGCGGTGTTGAGCGGTGCCAGGGGCATTGTGCTGGAAACCGCCACCGACAATCTCGGTGCGCAGCGGTTGTATGAGTCGTTGGGGTATGTGCGTGAGGTGGGTTATTACACGTATTGCCTCGATTTGAGGGGCAAGTCATAGACGCCCAAGCCGGCGGATACGGGCGGAGCGGCAGGTAGCGACGCAAGGTTTTGCAGCCTCCGGGAAGTAACACGGAGTGTTTTTAACCAAGCACCGTAAGACATGTGAACGCTTTCAAAAAATCGAGGAAACATCCCACAGGATTTTAGGGTTGGCGCTCGGAAGCGAGGCGGGTAGCGTGTGGCTGCAATCAGGGAAGAGAACGTCGCTCCCGGCGACTGGAATATTTCGCTCCATGGAGTAAGGATGAATGGACTCAGCAAGTAATACACGCAAAAGCCGACAGCACTCAATTGCCCTGTTCACGACATTTGACGCTATTCTTGCGTCAAATGTCGCAGTGAGGTCATTGATATGCCCGCAACGAATCAAGCAGACAAGGAAGCCGTGGCGACGAGGGCAAAGAAGCCCAGAAAGCCTACTGAGGTGCTTTTACATGGCCGCAAGGGTGACACGCGCATGTTGGTAATCCGATACACACAGGAAGGCTTTGAGTTGAGTGATGTCAGGGACATGCTGGCTATATCAGCACTTTACATGGAGCACGATCTGATGCAGCGCATCACCGGGAAATCCATCAGGACCGTCCAACGCCTGACGAAAGAAACCGGGCAAGTGCGCCTGAACCAGCAGCAGAGCACAGTGGCTTTCCAGTACGCGCAGACCCTGGAGCACGCCACCAACGTGTTCGGTAATCTGTTGCTGGCTGAAGAATGGCTGCGCAAACCGTGCAAATATCTGGACGGTTATGTTCCGCTGGAGTTGATCGATAATTCGCTTGGCTTCCAGGCAGTAGAGGACTACCTGACCCGGATCGAGTACGGGGTCTATCAATGAACCCCTTACCCTGGGACGGGACATGGCACGCCTGGCGCCTGGATCGCGAGGTGTTCAAGGACAGCTGGAACAGTGGCGTTGGTGCGCAACGATCCGGTGGTCGATGGAACCCTCCCGGGCGCCGGGTCATTTATGCTTCGGCCGACCCGTCCACGGCCATCCTGGAGGTTGCGGCCCACGTTGGCTTCGATAGCCTCGACAGTGTGCCGCACGTACTGACCTGCTTCGAAGTGATGGACCCCAATATCATCAAAGTTGTTCAGCCGGAAGATGTGCCGAACCCGAACTGGCTCATCCCGTCGCAAACTACGCCCAACCAGCAACAGTTCGCCGATCTGCTGCTGGCCCGGCATCCCTTCGTCCTTATTCCTTCGGTGACTGGTCGTTCGTGGAATCTACTGGTGAGTTGCGACCTGGCTGACGATAAATTCAAGCTTGTCTCCCAGGAGCGCTTCGGCCTGGACACCCGGCTAATCAAATAACCCCCACCAACCTCACGGCAACTTCCACCCTTCACGAAACCGCTCATATTGCGCCTCCGGCATCTGCACCAGAAGCGGCGACTCGCGAGGGTCCAGCCACTTGAGCAACGCAGCAATATCCGCTTGATCCATGGCCGTGCAACCTGCCGTCGGTGAAGTGGGGGCGCGCCAGACATGAAAGAAAATGCACGAACCCGAGGCCGCAGTAGCCGGGGTGTTGTGCTCGATGAAAATGCCTTTGCGATAGCCTTCTTCGTTGCGCATGCGTTCGGAACTGTTCCAGTCCTTGGTAATCGCCGCGCCGTCGACCAGTTCGTTGTAGCGACTGGATTGGCTGTCATCCACGCATTCGGTGGTGGGTGTCAGTGCAAGGTAGGTCAGTCGGGTGTCGGCCGAAGTATCGTAGCCAAACGCCGTGCCCAGTTTGAAAATTCCGGCGGGCGCTTTTCCGTCGCCTTCACGTTTGACCGGACCTTCAACCGCCTCAACACTGCCAAGGCCCTTGCCCCAGCCCATGCCGTTTTTGCCGACCACGACTGGAAAGGCGTCGCCGACTTTTCGAAAGGTTTTACCGTCACGTTCATAACGTTGCGCAGTGCCCTGGATGTCATCCCAGTTCCTGGAGTTGACCACGATCAGCTGACCACTGGTGCCGATCACGTCGCTGGGGCTCATTGGTGTAATGGGGAAATCCATCACGTCTTTCGGTGCTCCCTCGCCACTTAAAGTGAAATGCCACCATTCCTTCGAATATCCGGCAAACCCTTCTTTTTCCATGGCGCTGCTGAGCCGTTGACGGTTTACCCTTGCGTTGGGGCTGATCGTTGGGTTGGCGGTATGTGCGCGCTCATCGAAGCAATCGTAACCGGTGCCCATATCGAGTGCGCCGTCGTGCCAGCGTTGGCCATAGGGCGCCGTACAGTCAACTTGTGCCGCCGAAGGCGTCCAGGTATCGGTGGGCAGGGCCTTTGGGCCAATCAGTGTCAGGTCCACGGTTGAGCCTTTGGAGTGCCCCGACACCCGCGCCACATAGCCCAGGCGCCAGAAGTCCTGCTTGTCCACACGCGGATAAAACTCGGCCTTGCGCGGGTCGCCGGGTTCGGTCGCGAAGCGCCCCATGTCGGCGACGGCGCGGCTGGGGCGATAACAATCGAATACCTTCAAACCATAGCCTTGCGGGCGCAATGCCGCTTGCACCCGGGCGAGTGCCTTGGCGGTGTCCACCGACAACAGGCATTCGGCGGCGTCGTAACCGTCGAGGCGATGCCCGGTAAAGTTGTGGGGGCTGGCGTAGCGGATGTCCTGTTCGATGCTCGGATCAATGGTGCGCAAATAGACCATGTTCGCAGGCATTGGACTGGCACTGGCCATGCCGGGCACGACAAAGCCCAGCAGCACAATCAACAGCCGATTGGCGGTGTTTGTAACGCTCACAGAATTCATATGAATGCCTGACACACTTTCACCGGCGTTGCGTTGAGGGGATGTCATTGTGTTTCTGGGTTGATCCCGATACACCGAACCCGATAATGGTTGTTCTATGCAGATAAGGCAATTTGCTGGCCCCGCTGGTGCAAAGTTGCCGCCAAAATCACTTTATTTTCAGGTGGTTAGGCCCAATGGAATTGCGCAATGTAGCGGTCACGATGATCTCGTTTGCCCTGGCGTGTATGGCTGGCGCGGTCCAGGCCAGGGAGTTGAAGCCCAATGACCAATATATGTGCGACTGGGGGGCGGGGACGGCGGCCCGAGCCCAGGAGCTCAAGTTGTCCGGGGTGTCGCTGTATGCCGCTCGCAAGAAGATAGAGACCTACAAGTTCAACAAGCCGTGGATGCACATGATGGCCATGGGCATAACCGAGCAGACCTACGACAGCCCGTCGCGATTCAAGCCCGCCGCCGTGCGGCAGAGTTTTTATGAGGAGTGCGTCAGGTACAAGTTGGCGCGGAAGTAAAAACGCACGAGCGTACTTTGTAGCAGCAGGCTTTGCCAGCTGCTACGGAATTGCGTCGTTGATAACATCATTTCAAACACTGCGCCCCGGCCTTCGCCACTTGCGCGTCCTGCTCGGCCTTGACGCCGGACACGCCGACCGCGCCGATCACCTGGCCGTCGACAATAATCGGCACGCCACCTTCAAGCGACGTCAGTAACGGCGCGGATAAAAAGGCGTAGCGTCCACCATTGACCATGTCTTCATAACCCTTGGATTCACGCCGGCCCAAGGCCGAGGTGCGGGCTTTTTCGGTGGCGATGTAGGCGCTGCTTGGCGCGCAACCGTCGAGGCGTTCGAGTGCCAGGGGATGACCGCCGTCGTCGACAATCACGATAGTCACGGCCCATTGATTGTTCTGCGCTTCGGTGCGGGCGGCGGCAAGGATCTTGCTGACTTCCGTCTGACTCAGTACGGCTTTGCTGTGCATGACAATCTCCGGTTTGTGATCAGGGCAGGGCGGCTTCGACCAGTTCGATCCAGTGCCTGACGGGGGTTCGACCCGCGCCGTCGAGGTGCGCCTGGCAGCCGATATTGGCGGTGACAATGACCTCGGGATACCCGCTCTCCAGCGCATTGAGCTTGTTGTCGCGCAGCTGTCGGGACAGTTCGGGTTGGGTCAGCGAATAGGTGCCCGCCGAGCCGCAGCACAAGTGACTATCGGGCACGGGCGTGAGGTTGAAACCCAGCCGTATCAGCAGCGCTTCAACCGCACCGCCGAGCTTTTGCGCGTGCTGCAAGGTGCAAGGGCAATGGAACGCCAGGCGGTGGGCGCAGTGGATGCCGAGTTTTTCCAGCGGTTCGGCGCGCAACACTTCGACCAGGTCCTTGGCCAGCGCACTGACTTTTTTTGCCTTGTCGGCATAGGCCGGGTCGGCACGGAGCAAGTGACCATAGTCTTTGATGAACGCACCGCAACCGCTGGCGGTTTGTACGATGGCTTCGACACCGTTTTCAATGTCCGGCCACCAGGCATCGATGTTGTGCCGTGCGCGATCAAGGCCGGCTGCCTGAGCGTCGAGGTGATAATCGACGGCACCACAGCACCCGGCCTCGGGGACCGGTGTGATGCTGATGCCCAGCCGATCCAGCACGCGCGCGGCGGCGGCATTGGTGTTGGGTGACAGCCCAGGCTGCACGCAACCTTCCAGTATCAGCACCCGCCTTGAGTGACGCATCGTCGGGCGCGGTTTGGCCGGGTACACACGACGAGGCAACTTGGCTTGCAAGCTGTTTGGCAACAACGCACGAAACATCTGCCCGCTGTTGACCAGTGCCTTGAACAGTCCGGGGTTGGGCACAACGCTGCGCAAACCTTCGCGTAACAAGCGCTGGTCGATTGAGCGCGGTACGGCGGCATCCACTACCGCGCGACCAATGTCGAGCAAGTTGTGATAATCGACGCCAGAGGGGCAGGTTGTTTCGCAGTTGCGGCACGACAGGCAACGGTCAAGATGCTGCTGGGTTTTTCGCGTGACTTCGTTGCCTTCCAGCACCTGCTTGATCAGGTAGATGCGCCCCCTCGGCCCATCCAGTTCATCGCCCAGCAGCTGATAGGTCGGGCAGGTGGCATTGCAAAAACCGCAGTGCACGCACGTGCGCAGAATGCTTTCGGCTTCTTCTGCCCGGGGCAGTTGGCGGGATTTTTCGCTGAGTGTGGTTTGCATGGGTCAGCACTCCGCGTACAGGCGACCGGGGTTGAAGATGTCCCGTGGATCAAGCTGCTGCTTCAGGTTCCTGTGGTATTGCATCAGGTTAGCAGGCAACGGGTGGAACGGGCTGTCGATCAGGCCATGGCTGTAACTGGTCACATGCCCGCCGACCTCACCGACGATCTTGCGAATGAATGATGCCTGCGCCTCGGATTTGAGCCAGCGCTGTGCACCGCCCCAATCGATCAGTTGAGCGCCGGGCAAGGAAAGCCGGGGCGTGTTGTGGGGCAATGACAACCGCCATAGGGGCTGGTCCTCATCGAAAAAACCCAGTCGATGTTCGTTGAGATCCTCCCAGTAGGTCGCGTCCAGCAATTCTCCACCCAATCGGTCATGGGCCGCCGCCACTGAACCTTCGCCTCCTTCCAGCCGCAAATGCAGGCGCTGTCCGTCATGGCACGCCGCGCTGATCGGCAAGGGCTGCTGACCCCACTCCGCGAGGCGCTGCAAAGCGCGATCACTGTCCATTTCCAGGCTGATGCTCAGGCACTGACGCGGTTTGGGCAACACCTTGAGTGACACTTCAGTCACCACCCCTAGCGACCCGTAACTGCCGGCCATCAAGCGCGACACGTCATAGCCGGCGACGTTCTTCATGACTTCACCACCGAAACGCAAATGCTTGCCGTGCCCGGTGATCACCCGTGTACCGAGGACGAAATCCCTGACCGAACCTGACCACGGGCGTCGTGGTCCCGACAACCCGCAGGCAATCATGCCGCCGACGGTGGCGCCTTCACCGAAGGAGGGCGGTTCGCACGCCAGCATCTGATGCGCGCCGTCCAAAACATCGGCCAATTCCGACAGCGGCGTGCCGCAACGGGCGGTGATCACCAGTTCGGTCGGGTCATAACTGACGATGCCTCGGTGGGTGCGCGTATCGAGCACCTCCCCCGCAACAATGCGCCCAAGGAAAGCTTTGCTGTTGGAGCCCTGAATGCGCAGCGGCGTCGCGTTTTGCAGCGCCTGATTGACCTGTTCCAGCAGCGCGGCGCTGTCATCCATGTCGAATTCGCTGCGCATCAGAAACGCTCCAGATCAGGGAAGGGCAACTGACCCATATGCACATGCAACGCGCCAAATTCGGCGCAGCGGTGCAGGGTCGGAATGTTCTTGCCGGGGTTGAGCAGTCCGCCCGGATCGAAGGCGGCTTTGACCGCATGGAACAGCGTCAGCTCATCGCTGTTGAACTGCGCACACATCTGATTGATTTTCTCGCGGCCCACACCGTGTTCACCGGTAATGCTGCCGCCGACCTTCACGCACAATTCGAGGATCTTGCCACCCAGGGTTTCGGCGCGGTCGAGCTCGCCGGGCTGGTTGGCATCGAACAAAATCAGCGGGTGCATGTTGCCGTCACCGGCATGGAACACGTTGGCCACCCGCAGGCCATATTCGGCCGAGAGCGCTGCGATCGCCTGCAACACGCCGGGCAGCTCACGGCGCGGGATCGTCCCGTCCATGCAGTAGTAATCCGGCGACAGGCGTCCTACCGCCGGGAAAGCATTCTTGCGTCCGGCCCAGAAACGCACGCGTTCGGCCTCATCGCGGGCCTGGCGGACTTCGGTGGCGCCGGCCTGCTCCAGCACCTGGCGCACGCGGTTGACGTCATCATGCACATCAGCTTCAACGCCATCGAGTTCGCAGAGCAAAATGGCTTCGGCGTCGACCGGATAACCAGCGTGGATAAAGTCTTCAGCGGCGCGAATGGCCAGGTTGTCCATCATCTCCAGGCCGCCGGGGATGATGCCGGCCGCAATGATGTCACCCACCGCGCGGCCGGCCTTCTCGACGGAATCGAAGGCCGCCAGCAGTACTTTCGCCGTCTGTGGTTTGGGCAGCAGTTTGACCGTCACCTCGGTGATGACCCCAAGCATGCCTTCTGAACCGGTGAACAATGCCAGCAAATCAAAGCCGGGCGAGTCCAGGGCATCGGCCCCCAGCGTCAGGTGTTCGCCTTCGACGGTCAGGATGTCGACCTTGAGCAGGTTGTGCACGGTCAGACCGTATTTCAGGCAATGCACACCACCGGCGTTTTCGGCAACATTGCCGCCGATGGAACAGGCAATTTGCGAGGAGGGATCCGGCGCGTAGTACAGGCCGAAAGGCGCCGCCGCCTGGGAAATGGCCAGGTTACGCACCCCCGGCTGAACCCGTGCGGTGCGGGCGGCGGGGTCGATGTCCAGGATGTTGTTGAAGCGCGCCATCACCAGCAGCACACCTTTTTCCAATGGCAATGCACCGCCGGACAAACCCGTGCCGGCACCACGGGCAACCACCGGGACGTGCCGCTCATGGCAGACTCGAAGCACGCCCTGGACTTCGTCGAGGTGGCGGGGCAGCACTACCAGCAGGGGTGTGGTGCGGTAAGCGGAGAGCCCGTCGCATTCATACGGCTTGAGCTCTTCCTGCTGATGGAGGATTTCCAGATCGGGCAACCGCGCGTGCAGCGCATGGAGCAGGGCGGCTTTATCCACATCGGGCAAAGCGCCGTCGACGCGTTCATCGTAAAGAATGTTCATCGCCTGATCGCAACCCTCAGTGGTTTTTATTCGAGGTCTTCCGGTGGCAGCTAATGTGCATCATTGGCCTGCCGCGTTTTTCTGTCTATGGGTTGTTTAACGGGCCCTTCGGCGGTTTTTTGGCTAATAGAGAAAACAACCTCCAAAACATTAGCTTATCCGTGCTCGTTCGCCTCCATTGCCGGGAGGTAGACACGCCAAAGCTGCGGCCTTAAGAGCCTATCGACCACCCATTCCCGTGATTGAAAAACGGCGCGACTGTCGTGAAAGCGACCTGTTTGTGCTGAACGCGAAGCGTCGCGACTTTTCTGTTGAACGACTGTTCAGCTTCGACTATGTTGGTGGCCACCTCCCCCGGCTGGTTGCGCGGGCTTGCGTTTCTTCAATTCGAACGAGGCACTGGCATGCGGTTTTCACCCTTTGTTGAGCGGATTTCAGGCGACGGCGTGGCCGCTTGGGATATTCACAATGCAGGCCTTGAAGCCCAGGGGCGTGGTGAGGATGTGATCATTCTCAGCGTCGGTGACCCGGATTTCCCCACGCCCGATTTCATTACCGATGCCGCCATTGAAGCACTGCGCGAGGGCGACACCCACTACACCGAGATCGCCGGGCGCCGGGCTTTGCGCGAAGCCATCGCTTCTCGCTACAGCCCACTGTTCGAGCGTGATGTGCCAGCGTCCAGCGTGATCGTCGCGGCCGGGGCACAAAACGCGTTGTTCATCACGTCGATGTGCCTGCTCAGCAGCGGTGATGAAGTGATCGCCCTGGACCCGATGTACGTGACCTACGAGGCGACGCTCAAAGCCTCCGGTGCAACGCTGGTGCGGGTGCCGTGCTCGGCGGATTCAGGTTTCAGGCTCGATGCCGCCGTGCTGGCCAAGGCCATCACCCCGCGCACCCGGGCCATTTTCTTCTCCAACCCGAACAATCCCACCGGCGTGGTGCTTAACCGCGAAGAGCTGCAAGCCATTGCCGACCTCGCCATCGAACATGACCTGTGGGTGGTGGTCGACGAAGTCTACGAAAGCCTCGCATTCGAACGCGAACACCTCAGCCTCGCGGCGCTGCCGGGAATGGCCGAGCGCTGCGTGGTGATCGGCAGTCTGTCGAAATCCCATGCCATGACTGGCTGGCGGATCGGCTGGATGCTCGCCCACGAAGCCTTGATTGCTCACGCCGAAACCCTGGTGCTGAGCATGCTGTATGGCTTGCCCGGGTTTGTCATGGAAGCGGCGCTGAAAGCGGTGCAGGCCCACGACGACGTGGCCCAAGGCATGCGCGACATCTATCGCCGTCGTCGCGATCTGGTGGTCGCGAGCCTGGCGGATTGCCCAGGTCTTTCAGTGCTCAATCCCGATGCCGGCATGTTCGTGCTGGTAGACGTGCGCGACACCGGGCTGACCTCGCTGGAGTTCGCCTGGCGCTTGCTGCGCGAGGCGCAGGTGTCGGTCCTCGATGCGGCGGCGTTTGGTGAGCCGGCGCAAGGTTTTGTGCGGCTTTCGTTCACGCTGGGTGAAGAGCGCCTGGCCCTGGCCTGTCAGCGTATTCGCGACTTTGTGCTGGTGCTCAAAGGTGAAGCGCCCCGTCCCGTAATCAGCCCCGTGACCAGCCGCGTCACCTGCGAAGCCACCGTTGCACCGGTCACAGCCAAGACCATGATCGAAGTCGATAGCCTGCACAAACGCTTCGGTAATATCGAAGTGCTCAAGGGCGTGTCCCTGACGGCGCGCGAAGGCGATGTAATTTCCCTGATCGGCGCCAGCGGCTCGGGTAAAAGTACCTTGCTGCGTTGCATCAACATGCTCGAAGTGCCGGACCAGGGGCGCATTCTGGTGGACGGCGAAAGCATCAAGCTCAATCACGACCGCCCCGGTGCACCGTTGGTGTCCGACGCCAAACAATTGGTACGGATCCGTTCGAGCCTGGGCATGGTGTTTCAGAATTTCAACCTCTGGCCCCATCGCACGGTGCTGGAAAACCTCATCGAAGCGCCGACCCAGGTCCTGCGTGAAAGCCGAGCCGAGGCGACCGAGCGCGCCGAAGCCTTGCTCGAACGCGTCGGGCTGGCGGCCAAGCGCAACGAGTACCCGGCGTTTCTCTCCGGGGGACAGCAACAACGGGTGGCCATCGCCCGAGCCCTGGCCATGCGGCCCAAGGTCATGCTGTTCGATGAACCCACCTCGGCACTCGACCCGGAACTGGTCGGTGAAGTGCTGCGGGTGATCCGCTCCCTCGCGGAAGAAGGCCGGACCATGATCCTGGTGACCCATGAGATGGCCTTTGCCCGCGATGTCTCTTCCAAAGTTGCCTATTTGCATCAAGGGCTGATCGAGGAAACCGGTTCGCCGGATGAAGTGTTCGTACACCCACGCAGCGAACGTTGCCGACAATTCGTCAACGCTCACCAGACTCGCTAATAAATCATAAAAAAGACGGGGAAAAATCATGGGAAATCGACGTTTGGCAAACTGGTTTACCGGCGCGGCCTGCTTGTTGCTGGCCGGCATGAGCGCGGCCCAAGCCCAGCCGATCAGGTTCGCGGTGGCGGCAGAACCCTATCCGCCGTACACCGAAAAGCAGGCCAACGGTGAATGGAAAGGTTTTGAAGTCGACCTGATCCACAAACTGTGCAGCGAAATGAAAGCCGAGTGCGAGATCAAGGAAGTGGCGTGGGACGGCATCATTCCCTCATTGCTGGCGAAGAAGATCGACGTGATTTTTTCCTCGATGTCGGTGACTGAAGAGCGCGAAAAACAGATCGCGTTCAGCAAGGCCTACTACGACTCGGTGATCGCGATCGTCGGCCCCAAGGGCACCTCCGTCAAGAAGTACCCGGACGATCTCAAGGGCAAGATCATCGGCGTGCAGAACTCCACCGTGAGTGCCAGTTACCTCAAGCAGTACTACGAAAAAATCGCCGACGTGAAGTATTACGACACCCAGGACTCGGTTAACGCCGACCTGATTGCCGGCCGTATCGACCTGATGATGGCGGACGGCACGGCCATGGCGGCCTTCGTGCAGACGCCGGATGCGAGCAACCTGGACTACCTCGGCGCGGTGCCTTATGACCCGATTTTCGGCAAAGGCGTGGGCGCCGGTCTGCGCAAAGACGATACCGAGCTCAAGGCCAAACTCGACAAGGCCATCCAGGGCCTGCTGGCGAGCAAGGACTATGACGACCTGTCCCAACACTACTTCGGTACCAGCGTGAAACCTGCTTTCTGATCTGAATAGAGATCCTGTGGGAGCGAGCCTGCTCGCGATGACGGCCTGTCATTCAACAATGATGTCGACAGACACACCGCCATCGCGAGCAGGCTCGCTCCCACAGGGGGCCTGCGTCAGGCAGTGATTGCGCTAACTGGAGAGTGAAATGCCGGCAATGTTCGAGTTGATCAATTTCAGCGAGCAAGGATGGGGCAGTGCGCTGTTAAAGGGGCTCTGGATGACCCTGCAGATTTCCGCCGGGGCGTTTGTGCTCGGGCTGATGATCGGGTTGGTGGTGGCCTGCCTCAAACTCAGCGCGCCCAAACCTATCGCAGCGCTGATGCGCAGCTACACCACACTATTCCGGGCAGTTCCGGAGTTGTTACTGATCCTGCTGCTGTACTACGTAGGCTCCATGCTGCTCAATTCGCTGATGGTGCAGATGGGTTACGGCACGGTGAATGTCAGCGGTCCGCTGGCGGCCATTGTGGTGCTGGGCCTGGTGCAGGGCGCTTACGCCTCGGAGATTTTTCGGGCGGCGATCCAGGCCATTCCTTTCGGCCAGATCGAGGCGGGCAAGGCGTTTGGCTTGAGCGGGTTCGGCTTGTTCCGGCGGGTCACGCTGCCGATCATGGCGCCTTACGCCATGGCCGGGATGGCCAACCTGTGGATCAACCTGATCAAGGACAGTGCATTGATCAGCGTGGTCGGCACCAACGAGCTGCTGTACACCGCCAAGCAAGGCGCGGGTTCGACGCGGCATTATTTGTTGTTCTACCTCACCGCCGCGGCGATGTATTACGCGGTGACGTTGGCGTCCAACTACCTGTCTGGACGGCTTGAGCGACGCATCCGTCGCTGGATGCCTTTGGCTGAGTAAATGAAATGATTCCAGCGTGGATAGTTGAATACGCGGCGCTGTTGGGCCGGGGGCTGCAAACGACCATCACCATCCTGTTGATTTCCAGCGTGCTGGGTTTCGCGCTCGCGGTGCTGGTGGCGCTGGCGCGGATCTCAAAGAACAGAGTGATCGCCAACGTCAGCCTGTTTTACACCAGCGTGACGCGCGGTACGCCGCTGCTGATCCAGATCTACATTTTCTACTACGGCCTGGGCAGCCTGTTTGCGCAGTTCCCGTTGATTCGCAGCAGCTTCCTCTGGCCGTACCTGCGGGACGGGTATTGGTACATCGTGTTTGCCTTGGTGGTGTCGGTGGGGGCCTATGTCGGCGAAGTGATTCGCGGCGGGCTGCTGGCGGTACCCAAAGGCGAGATGGAAGCGGCTTCGGCGTTTGGTATGACGGCACGCCAGTCGTTGCTGCGGGTGCGTTTACCCCGGGCGCTGCGCCTGTTGTTACCGACACTCGCCGGGGAGACCGTGATGCTGCTCAAGTCCACCGCGCTGGCGTCGACGATTGCGATTATCGACCTGCTGGGCGCCGCCAACGTGGTACGCGCCCAGACCCTGCAAGTGTATGAACCCTTGCTGCTGGTGGCCGGCGTCTATGTCTGCCTGACGTTTTTGATCGAAGCGCTATTTGCCTTTGCCGAACGGCGCGGGACGCCCGTTCGCAGGTCGATGTAATGAACGCGCCACGGATCGTCGACCGGTCGTTGCAAGGCATCGGCCTGTGCACCTTGGGGTACACGTTCCTGGCGTTGCAGGATGCTGCCATCAAATGGCTGGTGGCGGATTATTCAGTGGTCAGCATTCTGTTCTGGCGCGCCCTCGTGGTGGTGCTGGCTTGCCTGCTGGTGGGGCGCTTGCGCCTGGTCCAGCGTGCCTGGCACTCGCCGAGCCGGCGTCTGTTGGTGGTTCGTGGATTGTTGTCGATTGTTGCCTGGGTGTTGTATTACACGGCGGCCCGGGACCTGACCCTTGCGGAAATGACCACGCTGTATTTCTCCGCGCCGATCATGGTCACCGTGCTGGCGGCAGTGATCCTCAAGGAGCGCGCCAGCGCGTGGCAGTGGTTCAGTCTGATCATCGGTTTTGTCGGCGTGATCATTGCCTGTCGTCCCGACAACCTGGCCGATCCCGTGCCAGTGATCCTGACGCTGTTGGCCGCAATGTGCTGGGCGTTCACTTACATTCAGTTGCGCCAGGTGGATGAGCAGACGTCAGTGCTGGAGCAGATGCTGATCACCAACGTGGTGTTTGTGATTTGCATGACGGTGGCGCTGCCCTGGAACGACACCCCGGCACCGACCCCGGCCTGGCTGGGAATGCTCGGCGCCGGGTTGGTCGGCGGTATCGGTCAGTTTCTGCTGTTCGCCAGTTTTCAGCGGGCCACTGCCACCTTGCTGGCGCCGTTCGAATACACCGGCCTGATCTGGGCATTCCTGTTGTCGAGCCTGATCTGGGGCACGCTGATGGACGTGTCATTGATGGTCGGTGCCGGGCTGATCGCGGTCAGCGGCACCTTGGCGATGATCTTCGGGCGACACCCCTCACAAGACGTCGTCGGTGCTGAATGCTCCGTGTCGCAGCCCCTTTATCCAGCAACGACAGATGTGGAGGCCGTTGGCGGGGCTGAAGGTTTCGGGGTTCAGGCACCACTCGATCCAGAGTCCGTCGAGCATCGCCGATAAACCGATGGCTACCGTTCAAATCTCCAGTGTCGGCCATGGCAATGTTTCGGTTTTTAACGTTCGTGACGTGGGAGAACAAGCAGATGGCGCAGGATGTTTCGTTCAGTGTTCGCAACAACAACGGCGACCCGGTGCAGGTCTGCGCCTGGCGCTTCGAGGGCAATGGCAGCGGGCCGACAGTACATTTGCAGGCCGGGGTGCATGCCGATGAAATCGCCGGGATGCTGGTGCTGCATTTGCTGATGCAAAAGCTAGAGATCGCCGAGGCCAACGGTCGGCTCAACGGCAGTGTGACGGTAGTACCGCAAGCCAATCCGCTGGGCATCGGGCAGTTTCGCCAAGGGCGAATTCTCGGTCGTTTTCACGATGCCACCGGGCATAACTTCAACCGCGCGTTCGACCAGTCGGTCGCCATGGTCCAGCCGTCGACCAACGTCCAGGAATGGCAAAAAAAACTGGTGCAATTGGCGGCCCCGGCGGATGTGATGCTCGACCTGCACACCGATGACGAGGCGTTGCCCTACCTCTACGCTCACCGCTGTTTCTGGCCCCGTGGCCGCGAACTGGCCGCCGCAATGAAAATGGACGTGGCGATCATCTGGGATGACGGTGGCGATGGCTCCTTCGAAGAAACCATCATCGCGCCGTGGCTGCGCGACGGCGTCACCGATCAGCGCATGGCCGCGACGCTGGAGCTGCGCGGGCAGGGCGATGTCAGTGACCGGTTTGCCGAGCAGGATGCCGAAGGGTTGTACGTTTGGCTGTGCGGTTTCGGCGTGATTGATGAGGCGCTGGCGCCCGCTGACTGGCCTGTCGAGGCCATGGAAATGGGACATATGGAAACCATTCTGGCGCCGCAGCCCGGCGTGCTGATCTTTGAAAAAGAGCTCGGCGATTTCGTCGAAGAAGGGCAGCGCTTTGCGCGGATTCTACGCAGACCGGGTGATCCGTCGTCCGAAGTGGTGTTGGTGGCCGAGCAAGCGGGACGCATGGTCACCCGCTACCGGGATCGGCTGGTGTCCCAGGGCATGGTGGTGGCCAAATTCACCGGCAGCCGGGTCTCACGCAACTGGAGTGGCGGGTTGCTGGACCCGAACTAGATGAACAGCAGTGCGCCGTGGGGTTGTAAACTGCGCGCCTGATACGCGACAGCCCTTTATCACCTCAAGCACGAGATCCCCATGGCCAATCAAGACATCACGTTCACCCCTGACCCTGACCAGGATTCCATCTCCTCCGACGTCGCCGGTCTCGGCGGCCTGCTGGTTTCCACGCAGATCCCGACCCGCGCCGATGGCAGTCTGGAATTGGGTGGCATCGTCGAGCAGAGCGAATGCACGCTGCAAGCGCTCAAAGTCGCACTGGAGCGCGCCGGCAGTTCGATGGATCGGGTGTTGCACCTGACCATCTACCTCACCGACATGGCCGATCGCGCCGCATTCAACGAAGTCTATAAGCGTTTCTTCGCCAAACCGTGGCCGGTTCGCGCCGCTGTGGGCGTGGCCGCGTTGGCGGTCGAAGGCATGCGCGTGGAAGTGACCGCGATGGCGGCCAAGGGCTGAATCGTTGAGCGGGATTGGAGCCAGCATCACTCCAATCCCGGTCTACGTTACAGCTGGTTCGACAGCGGCGGAGTACGTGGCGGGATCAAGCGTTTCGACCCGGTGGCTTCATACGCCGACGCCAGGCGCAGCAGCGACGAATCGTCATAGGCGCGACCGGCAAAAGTCAGCCCGACGGGCATGCCGATGTCCGGCATCACACCCATCGGCACGGTGACCGTGGGCACCCCAAGGTGGCGGATGGCGAGGTTGCCATTAGCGACCCAGATGCCGTTGCTCCACGCGATGTCCGCAGACGCCGGATCGACATCGGCATTCGCCGGACCAACGTCGGCGACCGTCGGGAACAACACTGCATCGAGACCCAGGCGATCCATCCACTCTTCAAGGTCGATACGCCGCGTCTGTTCAAGGCCGCGCAAGCCGTCAGGCACGGTGGTGATCTCGTTCCAGGGCGTGATGCCGCGCTCGGCCATCCGCACATACTCGTCCATGCCGGCGGCAAGGTCGCCCTCGCGATTCGGCAGCGTGCCGGGGTCGTGGGGGAAAATCAGCGGTCCGTCGACGTCGACCAGGCGGTTCAGCTTCGGATCGCCATTGGCCTGAAGAAAGTCATCGAACGCCCAGGCCGTCAGGTCCCACAACTCATGGTGCAGGAACTCTTTGGAGACGATGCCGCGATTGAACACGGTCGGCGCCCCCGGACGGTCGCCTTCGCAATTGGAAACCAGCGGGAAGTCGACTTCGACCACTTCCGCACCGGCCGCTTCCAGCGCTCGTCGAGCCGCTTCCCACAGACCGATCACCGAGGCACGGGTGTTGATTCGCTGCCCCGTCGGCCCTCCGATTCCCGGCGCCTCGCTGGTGCCGGCCTCCGGGTCTTTGTTGATGTACATGCGCGGCACACCGAAACGCTTGCCGGCGAGCGCCTCGGGTTGCGCGGCGAGTTCATGATAGGAGGCAGGGCGCACCGAGGTAACACTCGGAATCGGCACCCAGGGTTGCAAACGCCACAGATCGCCGCGCGTATCCGGGTCTTCGGCCACCACCACGTCGAGCACTTCAAGCAAGTCCGCCATGGTCCGGGCAAACGGCACGACCACGTCCATGGTCGGGGTCAACGGCCAGTTGCCGCGCACCGAAATCACCCCGCGCGAGGGCGTATAGGCACACAAACCATTGTTTGAGGCGGGACCGCGTCCGCTCGACCAGGTTTCTTCCGCCAGGCCGAACGCGGCGAAACTGGCGGCGGTGGCCGTGCCGGCACCGTTGGATGAACCCGAGGCGAACGGCGCAGTGAGGTAGTCAGCGTTGTACGGGCTCTCGGCGCGGCCATAGACCCCGCGCTGCATGCCACCGTTGGCCATGGGCGGCATGTTGGTCTTGCCCAGGCAAATGGCGCCGGCGCCGCGCAGCCGTTCGATGGTGAACGCATCGCGACAGGCCATCAGGTGGGCGAAGGCGGGGCTACCCGACGCAGCGGTCAGCCCCTTCACCAGATAACTGTCTTTCGCTGTGTAGGGGATGCCATCGAGCGGCCCCAGCGTTTCGCCTTTGGCCCTGCGCGCATCGGACGCTTGCGCTTCCTGGAGCACATCGGGGTTGCGAACCACGACAGCGTTCAGTGCGGTAGAGGTGTCGGCACCGTCGTAGGCATTGATCCTGGCGAGATAAGCCTGCACCAACTCCACCGCCGTTGTCTGGCCGGATTCGAGTGCCGCACGCAATTGCGCAATGGAAACCTCAGTGACCTCAATCATGCTGTTACCGCCGGCGGCTGATGGGAGACGCGGGATTTCGGGGCATCACTTAACTGAAAATGGGCTTTCATATCGAATTCTCGTTGCACTGCATTACGCGGCAAGGGCTGGACGGGTGACCTGTGCGTTGTATTTTGGCATTAAGCCGGGAACAGAGGAAACGCTGTCCGTGGTGCGAGACGGATCCGGGGGCCGTCAGTCAGTGACATTCGAGCACTGGGCGAGCGACAGCCGATCAGTCAAGCCAAAAGGTGCTCAGTCCTCAGTCAGCAGCCGCTCAATCTGCGCCAGCTCCCACGCGCTGAGAAAACTGAGCGGGTCGGTGCCGTACCGTTGCCAACTGTCGAGATCGCCCTCGCGGCCATCGGGGCTGTGGCAGCGTTGGCAGTGGCGCACATGGACGCCATCGACGTCGAGGGTCAGGCACCAGCCCTCGATGTCGACCTGCACCTGGCCGGGCGTGGAGGGTCTATCGAGGCGTCGCAAAGGGTGGATGCCCAGGGCGGCGTTGCGCAATGTCTGGTAAACCTCGCGGGCGGTCAGGGGTGGCACGGTTGTCTCCAGTGAAATGTTTGTCAGGCGCCGATACGCCGGGCTACGAAGAGAGTCATTCTTTACGTAGACTTTTGCGTCTGCAAGCAGGCGTCCATTGATTCACTCGCGCCTGGCCCTACAAACTCGGAAACAGCCCATGAAGCAAGTCGCCGTATTTATCTTCACCTGTCTACTCAATACAAGTTTGTTGAGCGTTCCGGCACACGCGGCCGGCGATGTTGAAGCGGGTGCGACATTGTTCAAACGAATCTGCGGGGGGTGCCATCAGGTCGGCGAATCGGCACGGGGTTCATTTGGTCCGCAACTCAATAACATCTTTGGACGACCTTCGGGCAGCACTGCGGATTATCAGTATTCCGACGGCATGAAATCCGCCGGTATCGTCTGGAATCGCGAAACACTTATCGCGTACCTCGAAGCACCGAAAGAAGTGGTCCCCGGCACCCGCATGATTTTCTGGGGACTCAGCGATCCGGAAAAGATCGACAACTTGCTGGCTTACCTGGAAACCTTTCAGGTGCATTAGTGCTTTACTGCACTCATCTAACTTTTCAAACTTTTGTGCTGTCGGCGATGTCGTTGTAAGGGTCAATGTAAATAGAAGTTTTACTCCTGCTTACAAATTACTTACACAAAACGGCTGTACCATTCGTGTCTCAAACCATCGCCTGAAAATCCCTCTTGCAAGTCCTGCGAGCCCGCTTGCGCGCTGACCCCAAGATGATTGAAACCTGGAAGATACCCCTTGAAAAACCTGATTAATCGATTCGCAACGCCTCTGACCACTGGCTTCTTTATTGTCTCTATGATTTCTGGCGTGGCGCTGTTCTTCCATTGGGCACCGGCGCTGTTTCATGGCATGCATGAATGGCTCAGCATTGTTCTTCTGGTTCCATTTGCACTGCACTTGTGGAAGAACTGGGGGCCTCTAATGGGGTATATCAAGCGCAAGTCACTTTATGTACCGCTGTTGCTTTCGATATTGGTTGCAGTGCCCTTCGTCATTTCCGGCATGGGTGGCAGGCAGGGGGGCAATCCGGCATTTGCCGCCGTGCAACTGGTGACCAAGGCGCCTTTGACCGACAGCGCGGCCCTTTTCAAGAACACACCTGATGAACTGGTTTCGCGGCTGCGCCAACGTGGGCTTTCAGTGACGTCGGCCAGCGACAGCCTCAACCAGATCGCCCAATCAGCGAAGATGCAGCCCACGCAATTGATTGCCGAACTGCTGAGTGAGCGGCAGTAACGTAATAAAGGATAGGATCAAAATCCAGCCATTGAGCAGTTTGACGCCGACAGGGCGGCCGTGGATAACTGCAGCTAAGCTTCCCAGCGCTGGGGTGGAAATGTCGCCTTGGGATGTCAATGACTGGCAATGGAGCCGCCCGAATGAGTACTGAACAGAATCATTACAGTCCGCCCACGCTTCTCGTGGTCGATGACACGCCCGATAACCTCATGCTGATGACTGATCTGCTCAAGGATCGCTACCGGGTCAAGGTTGCCAATAGCGGTGAAAAGGCTTTGCGTGTATTGCAGGGCGACCCGCTGCCGGACCTGATCCTGCTCGACATCATGATGCCCGGGATGTCGGGCCATGAAGTGGCCGATCAGCTCAAGCGCGATCCGCGTACCCGCGATATTCCGATCATCTTTCTGACCGCCATGGCCGGGACCGAAGATGAGATCCATGGTCTGGAACTAGGCGCTGTCGACTACATCACCAAACCTATCCGGCCAGCGCTGGTTCTGGCGCGGGTGGATACCCAGCTCAAGCTCAAGGCGGCGAAAGACTTCCTGCGCGATCACAACGACTATCTGGAGCAGGAGGTGGAGCGCCGCACCCGCGAGGTGATTGCAATCCAGGATGTGGCCATCCAGGCCATGGCGTCACTGGCGGAGACCCGCGATAACGAAACGGGCAACCATATCCGGCGGACCCAGCATTACATCAAGGTGCTGGCAGAGCATTTGCGGGAACATCCGCGTTTCAGCCACTTTCTCAGCGAAGAGACCATCCAGTTGCTGTTCAAGTCGGCGCCGCTGCACGACATCGGCAAGGTCGGCATTCCCGACCATATCCTCCTCAAGCCGGGACGCTTCACCGAGGAAGAGTTCGAGATCATGAAGACTCACACAACGCTGGGGCGTGACGCCATCCAGCATGCCGAGGATGCGCTTGGCATTCGCGCCGACTTCCTCACTCTGGCCAAGGAGATTGCCTACAGTCACCAGGAAAAATGGGACGGCAGCGGGTACCCGCAGGGGCTGGCTGCTGACGATATCCCCATCAGCGCCCGGTTGATGGCGGTGGCCGACGTCTATGACGCGTTGATCAGCCGTCGGGTCTATAAACCGGGGATGCCCCACGCACAGGCCGTCGAGATCATTCGTCAGGGGCGAGGCACGCACTTCGACCCTGACATCTGCGATGCCTTCCTGGTCTGCGTTGAACAGTTCCTGGCCATTGCCGCGCGTTTCGCCGATACCGATCAGGACATGGCCGGCAAGCTGGCGGCCCTGGAACGTAGCGGCCAGACTCAGTGAACCCGCAATTACGGGGCCCCTTTGTCAGTGTATTCATCAGGTTCACGAGGTTAGACCATGGCTGGATTGCGCACGCTGCTTGAGCGCCTCGCGCTTATGCACAAACTGATTCTGGGGTTCGCGGCGCTGCTGCTATTGGTGCTGGTACTCGGGGTGCAAAGCCTGCGTACCCAGCAATCGCTGAAACAGGACATGCAAAACCTCTATCTCCAGGAACTGGTCGGCATGGAGCACCTGCAAGAAGCACGGGTGCAAATGCCTCATATGATGCAAGCACTTCAGCGGGCGGTGGGTACCGACAGCGCACAGATTCGCGTTGAATCCCTGCAGCAGCTGCACGATTCCCGGGATCGCCTGCAGGTGGCGCTGGCCAACGGCAAAGTGACCCTCAGACGTGCGGAGAACCTGGCGCGCCTCGCCGAGTTCGACCTGCTGGCGCAACAGTTGCAGGGGCATAGCGAACAGGCCTTTTTGTTGATTGATCAGGGGCGGCAGAATCAGGCGTTGGCGCTAGTCAATAGCCGTGAGTTCCAGCAACTTGCCAAGCAGGCCGATACCCTTTTGTATGCGATCGCCCAGATCAAGGAAGCCTCGATTCGCGACACGGCCAAGGAAATTGCCGATTTTGCCGAACGCAGCACCAAGCTGACCTACATACTGTTGATTGGTGGATTGTCGCTGGCGCTGCTGCTGGCCTGGCTGGTCAGCCAGTCGATCCGCAACCCGCTCAACCGGGTGCGGGCTGCGGTGGACCAGTTGGCCGCAGGGCAGCTCGATCAACCGATACCCCACACCGACCTGAACAACGAAACGGGTGATCTGGCGCGGGCCATTGCCAAACTGCAAACCGAGTCCCAACAACTGGAGCGTCAGCGCTGGATCAAGGCGCATACCGCCCAGTTGCAGGTCGATCTGCAACAGGCAGAAACGCCAGCCGAGCTGGCGCAGGTGTTCCTGCAACACGTGGCAAACCTGCACGGTATCTGCCAAGGGGTGCTTTATAGCGCACAAGAGGACGCCGGTCAGCTGCTGCTGATGGGCCGCTATGCCACTGATTCCGAGCGGCCACCCGAAGCGCAAGTCATGTTCGGCGATGGCCTGTTGGGGCAGTGCGCGGTGGATCGCCAGCCGCGTCAGTTTCAAGCGTTGCCGGAGCAATACTGGCGTTTGCACTCGCCGCTTGGCGAGATTCCCGCCAGTTGCCTGCTGTTGCAACCCATCGTGCATGGCGAGCGGCTGCTGGGCGTACTTGAGCTGGCCGGACTGGCGCCGTTGGGTGAGCGCGAATGGCAGCTGTTGCATGAAGCGACCCCACGCCTGGCTGCTGCCATGGCCATCATGGAACGAAATGAGGCGGTCAAGACCCTGTTGGCAGAAACCCGTCGCCAGGCCAATGAAGTGGCGGAGCAGGCGCTGAAGCTGGAGGAACAGGCGCAGGCGCTCAAGGCCAACGAGGCACAGTTGCGCGCCGTACTCGACAGCAGCCCGGTGGCCATGGTGATCAGAGATGTCGATGGCCGTCCGACCTACTGCAATCCACAGTTCGACAGTTTGTTCGGCACCCGTCTCGCTGAACTCGAAGATACGGATCCGGCACAGTTCTGGGTCGACCCGCAGGCACACGAGCGCTTTCTCGAAGCAGCGTCGCAAGGGCCGGTGCTGAACTTCGAGGCCCGCTTGCAACGCGCGGGAGGCGAACGCTTCGATGTACTGGTGTCGACCGTCACGATGACGTTGGGAGAGCGGGGCGTGTGGGCCAATTGGTATTTTGACATCACCGAGCGCAAGACTGCCGAGGCCGAGGTGCAGCGCGCACGCGAGGCCGCCGAGGAGGCGACTCGGGCCAAGAGCAACTTTTTGGCCACGATGAGTCACGAGATCCGCACGCCAATGAACGCCATCATTGGCATGAGCCACCTGGCCTTGCGCACCGAGCTCGACCACCGCCAGCGCAACTACATCGAGAAGGTCCATCGTTCGGCGGAATACCTGTTGGCAATCATCAACGACATCCTCGATTTCTCCAGGATCGAGGCCGGCAAGATGCACCTCGAACACATTCCCTTCCACCTCGAGAACGTGCTGGATGGCTTTGCCAACATGATTGGCCTGAAAGCCGAGGACAAAGGCCTGGAATTGCTATTCAACATTGCGGCCGAGTTGCCGACCGCGTTGATCGGCGATCCGTTGCGTCTGGGTCAGATACTGGTCAACCTGGGCAACAACGCGACGAAGTTCACCGAGCAGGGTGAGATCGTGCTCGGTGTAGAGCTGCGAGGTGCTGCAGGAGAGGAGGCGCATCTGCATTTCTGGGTGCGTGACAGCGGGATCGGCATGAGCACCGAGCAATGCTCGCGCCTGTTTCAGCCGTTCAGCCAGGCCGATAGCTCCACCACCCGAAAATATGGCGGCACCGGGTTGGGCCTGGCCATTTCCCGGCATCTGGTGGAGTTGATGGGCGGGAGCATTTGGGTGGAGAGCGAACCGGGCCACGGCTCCACGTTTCATTTCGAGGTGAGCCTGGGCGTGCAACGCGATGTTCAATTGCGGCGCATGGCGACTGCCGACGAATTGTTCGGCAGTCGTGTGTTGGTGGTCGACGACAACGCCAGCGCGCGCGAGATTTTGTCTGGCATGACGCGCAGCTTCGGCGTGGAGGTGGACGTCGCACAAAGTGGTCCAGCCGCACTGACCTTGCTGTTGGAGGCCGAAGCCAAGGCGCAGCCCTATGATCTGGTGCTCATGGATTGGCGCATGCCCGGCATGGACGGGGTGGAGACGGTGCGGCAGATGCAGGCCGCCAAACTCGCACAAACGCCGTCGGTGATCATGGTCACCGCGTTCGGTCGCGAGGAAGCCCGCGAAGAGGCCAGCCGGCAAGGCATTCAATTGCCGGTGGTGCTGACCAAGCCGGTGACGCCGTCGACATTGCTTGAGGCGCTGGGCAGGGTACTCGGCAAGATCCCTCAGACCGATACCCGGGCCAGCGAGCGACTCGACCATAGTGCCAGCACTATGGCCAGCCTGCGTGGCGCGCGACTGCTGCTGGTGGAGGACAATGAGTTGAACCGCGAGCTGGCGTGTGAATTGCTGGAAAGCGCCGGTATCGAGCTGTGCCTGGCGGTCAACGGCGCAGAGGCGCTCGACCAGCTGGAGCGCGATGCTGACCTCGATGGTGTGTTGATGGACTGCCAGATGCCGGTGATGGACGGTTATACCGCTACCCGCAAGATACGCGAACAGTCACGTTGGGCGAATCTGCCGGTGATCGCCATGACGGCCGACGCGATGGCAGGGGACCGCGAACGGGCGCTTGCCTGTGGCATGAACGATCACATCTCCAAACCCTTGAACGTCGAGGACATGTTCGCCACGTTGGCCAAGTGGATACATCCCAGACCTGGTCGTGGCGCGCCTGCGGCCGACGTGTCGCCCGTCACCACGATGACGGCCGCTGGCCTGCCAGCCAGTCTTCCCGGTATTGATTTGAACGCAGGCCTGGCCACCTGCATGGGCAAGGTCGAACTCTACCTGCGCCTGCTGCGCAAATTTCGCTCCAGCCAGCAGGCCTTTTGCGCCGAATTTCTGGCAGCCCGAAGTGAAAGCGATCCAACGGTGGCGGTTCGACTGGCCCATACCCTACGGGGTACAGCGGGCAATATCGGAGCCATTGATGTGGCAAATGCAGCCAGCCATCTGGAACAGGCGTGTCTGAACGGTGCGGTGGAGCAGGATCTGGTTGAACGACTGGCGGAGGTTGAACGCTGCCTGACGCCGGTGCTTGAAGGATTGTTGGTACTGAACGAATCGACAGAGCCCGTCGATTCATCAGCCGCGCCACCGTTCGACAGCGAATGGCATGCGCAATTGATTCACGTGCGGCAGCTGCTGGCCGAGAGTGACGCCCAGGCGCTGACGGCCTTGCACAAACTACAAGGGCTGGCTGCAGGCCCTCGGGTGGCCGAGCAATTACATCGGGTTGTCCAGCAAGCCGAGAGCTTCGATTTTGATCAGGCGCTGGAGTTGCTTGAGGATCTGTGGTGATCATCAGGCTGATGAAGCGGGGATATCGCTAAAGAAGCTCTGCACACCCGGCTCAACGGAGTCGCTGCGCAATCAGCAGAAAACACAACACCGGCGCCAGGCCGGTGTTGTGTTTTCTGCGTCATGTTCAGGTGGGGATAGCAACGAGCAGCGCCACCCAACCTGGTGTCTTAGAAGCGATACTTCGCCGAAGCCGTAACGCTACGCGGTGCACCGTATGTCAGGGCGCCGAAGGCATCGAAGATGTCGAAGTACTTTTCATCGGTGACGTTGTTCGCATTCACCTGCGCCGAGAGGTTATCGGTGATCTCGTAGCGAGCCATCAGGTTGACCAGCGCATAGGCATCCTGCTGGATTTTCTCGGAGTTGCCGGCCGGGTTGAGGGCGTAGGTGTAGATCGAGTCTTGCCAGTTAACCCCGCCGCCAATGGTCAGCTTGTTGAAAGCACCGGGCAGACGGTAGGTGGTGAACGTTCGCAGCAGCTTGGTCGGGTACAGTGTGTTGACGTCGTCGCCGTTGGCATCGTCGACCTTGAACTGGGTGTAACCCAACGTTGCGTTCCAGTCCGTTGCGAGCTCGCCGGACACTTCCAGTTCGAAGCCCTTGCTGGTTGCGCCTTCACTGGCTTCGTACGCGAAGCCACCCACGGGGTTCGATGGATCGATCAGCACGCCGGTATTCTGGCCCAGATTATCCTGCTTGATCTGGAAAATCGCAGCGGAGGTGTTCAAGCGACCGCCGAAGTATTCACCCTTCAGGCCGATTTCCCGGTTCTCGCCAACGATGGGCTCCAATGTCTTGCCACTGCTGTCGCGCACCGATTGCGGCAGGAAGATTTCGGTGTAGCTGGCATAGGCCGAAAGGTTTTCGGTGAGGTTGTAGACGACGCCTGCATAAGGGGTGAATTCATGATCGACATCGACCTTGCTCACTTCCGAAAAAACGTCATCACTGGTCTTCTCGTACCAGCTCTCACGCGCACCCAGAATCACTTTCAAATCGTCGGTCACGTTCAAACGGGTGGCTGTGTATAGCCCCTTTTGCCGGGTTTCGCTGTAGCCGTAATCGGTCCTTGGGCCCCATACCGGCTCGGGGAAATCGCCCTTGTAGGTATCGAAATTGGCCACGCCGTCAAAACCGGTTTGCGCGTCGAGTGAATCGGCGTCGAACTTCTGCTTGCTGTCTATATAACCAAAGGCCGCTTCATGCTGACGACCCAACAGAGAGAACGGGCCATCGAAACGGATGCCGTAGTCGTCCTGGGTGGTCCTGGTCTTGTAGGTTGCCGGGAACGAAAACATCGGCGCGCTACCGTCCCTGCCCGGATTGCCGGAAAGGTACAGCAGGGAAGAGTGGCCGTTTCGCTCGCCACGGTTGTAGCTGAGGTGAGCTTGCCAGTCGTTGGCAAACTTGTGGTCGAGATTGACGAAGTAGGTGTCGTAGGTCGTGTTCCACTTGCTCCAGTCAGCGGAGGTTGTCTTGGAACGGCTCCAGTTGGTGCGGCTGCCATCGGCGTACCAGACGGGCAGGCCACCCCACATCGGTGATTCGGCGTTGTTTTCCTGATGGCTCAAACCGAACCAGACCGTGGTGTCGGGCGTCAGGTCGATATCCATGGTGCCGTAGAGGGTTTGGCGCTTGTTCGAATTCATATCGATCCACGTGTCACCCTCGTTGGTCTCCCCGACCAACCGTGCGCGAATCGTACCTTCCTCGTTCAGCGCTGTGGCCACATCGGCCTGGGCACCATAGGTGTCCCATGTACCGGCGTTCACTTCCAGCGAACCGTTCAGTTCAGTGCTGTAAGCGCGCTTGCGCACCATATTGATCGACGCGGACGGATCGCCGGCACCCGTCATCAAACCGTTGGCTCCGCGGACCACTTCAACGCGGTCATACATGGCCAGGCTGCTGAAAATCTCACCCGAACTCCATGGCTGTTCAAAGATGGTAGGTACGCCATCGATCATCAGCGAGTTGAGTTCAAAGCCACGGGCGTTGAATTGTGCCCGGCTGGTTTCGTAGCGGTTGACCGACACACCGGTGGCATTGTTGACCACGTCGAGGATTGTCTGCAGATCCTGGTCCTGTATGCGCTGCTGGGTGACGACGCCGACCGACTGCGGTGTCTCCCGCGGAGACAGGTTCAAGGGGGTGGCCGTGCGTTCAGATTCGGTCGTGTAGGAGTTAGTGCCCTCGGTGATGGCGCTGCGTTCACCCGTGGCCGTCTCAGTGATAGCGATAGCCGGCAAGGTCACAGCGCTGCCCGTCTCGGTCTGCTCAGTCTGTTCCGCCGCTTGCACGGAGGGCGCAACGAAGGCGATACCGGCTGTCAGCATGTGCACTGCGAGAGCCAAAGGGCGTAGTGCCAGAGGCGCACGCGGCGTAACGGAGTTTTTTGAACACAGGAGGATGGGGGCGGTCATGTGAGCTCACATTTGAATTGGTGTTATTTGAGAATACATATCATACGCAAATGTGATGAATTGCCAAACACTTGTTTAAGAAAGATTGCTTTTTGATATCAGTCAACGCGGTGATCTGACTTTTGGCGTTCGCTTCTGAGCGTTTTTTGCTGATTGCTTCCTCGACGTGCATTGGCGAGTAGAATGCAGCCGCCGTTCAGCACTAACGGGATTTGTGATGGTCAATAAACCCCGCGCGACCGTCAGCGGTGGTCCTCTCCGTCCGTTTACCCCTTAATCCAATTCGAAGATCTAAAACGCATGCACCTACGCAAAATTGCAGTTGGGCTCTCGGCCCTTGTTTTGCTTTCCTCCGGGGCAGAAGCCCGCAACCTGCTGGATCTCTTAAAGCCGCCCACCCAGGCACAGGAACAAGTGTCCCGCTCGGGCTCGATCAGCAAGAGCGCGGCGCTGGACCTTTATTCAAACAAGCAGAAGCAGGCATCGTTCGACGGCTGTGCAGATCTGTTCCCGGCAGCCAAACCGATCAACATCGCCACCGTGCCCGCAACCATGAATCCCTTGGCCCTGTGTTCCGACCACTTCGCGGTGCTGTACTCGCAAACCAGCAAGACGCCGCTGGTCGTGGTCGAGCGTCTGAATGCCGCCCAGCTTCAGGATGCCAAAGGGGAGGAGCGCACCAATCAGTTCTATGCGGATCCACGCATCCCCAAGAGTGGGCGGGCAGAGTTGAGCGACTACCGCAGCCAGCATCCGGCGGTGGACCGCGGTCATCAATCCCCGGCAGCCGATGCTCCGAACCCCAATGCAATGGCTCAGTCCTTCGCGCTGTCGAACATGGTGCCGCAAGACCCCACCAACAACCGGAAGATCTGGAGCAAGGTCGAATCTGATGTGAGGAAGTTTGCCAAGCGCGCCGAGGGCAACGTTTATGTGTTTACCGGCCCGCTGTTTGACCCGGGACACACCACCATTGGCGACAATAAAGTCTGGGTGCCGAGCCGCCTGTTCAAGTTGGTCTATGACGCATCGTCCCAACGTGCGTGGGCGTACGTGCTACCAAACGCAGAAACCCGTATCGAGAGACCGATGGACTATGACGCTTTCGTGAAAGCCACGGGGCTCAAGTTGCTGGGTAACCTGCCGGTTACCGGTTCCGTGGGCCGCACTTGATCGCTTCTACTTAATGGACTTCACCCCAAGGGTTGGGGGGCAACCGATGGGGTGATTCGTGCCTGGCCGCTTTTAGCGTTTGATATGGGAGATTTTCGAACCTTCGATGCTGACCCCGGCCATTAAGCCTTGCTGGTCGAAGATGAACGCATACGCATCATCTTTGAGCGTCGAGCTGGACAGGTTCTTCGCAATCCCTTCATTCACGACAACCACGGTTGGTCCCACGCCAACTTCCCAACCCTTGGACTCAGCCAGATAATTCACCGCTTTATCATTCATCAGAAATACTGCATAGCCATAGGACTGGGCGCCCGCCTGCAGCCCCCACGACCCGCTCACGGAGTTGTAATAGTCCACGACGGTCTTACCTTTCATTAATACACCTTCGCCATAGCTGCCGCCGAAGACCAGGCCAGCCTTGATGATTTTGGGGAAGACCAGCACGGCCTTGGCTTGTTGCGAGATGGATTTGGCTGTTGGATTGGCTTTGTAGAGCGTCTCCAATGCTTGCACAGCGTCTTTATTCAGATCCTCTGCGGTTTCTGCACTGGCACTGTTCAGCAGGCTCGTCGAGGCCAGCGTAGCTAACGCGAGGAAGATCGATAGAAAGTAGCGCATTGATTGAGTCATTTCCGTACTCCGAGAAGGGAGCATTGGATGAGAGCAGCAGTCAGTACCTGCGTCAGACAGGAACCAAACCGACTGAAGTTATCCGGCGCACCCTGATATGTGTGGTTTGCAAGCGTCGCGCTGGAATGCAGGAAACCCAAGGCGCGATGCCATCACTTGTTGTGACCACTATGAAACGGCCGGGTTCGCCGCTTTCTACCCCTATCGTTTTTTACATTCCGCCAACACCACCTGGCAGGTGTTCGGCGTGCCGCCTGAGCGGCCGGCATAGCGAATGCAATTATTCAGGGATTTTTGGCGGGCAATGTTCAGGGTGGAGCCCCACGCCAGGCCGCCTTCACCGGCAGTGGGTAGCGCTTTTGCATAGCAATTGGAGCCCAGGCTTGCAGTCGAATAGCGATGCCTGGATGTTTTGCTTGAACATCCCGCTGTCAGCGCAAGGCTGATGGCGAGCAGGGAGGGGAGAACCCATGACCAGCATTGGTGCGCTGTTTTTTCGGTCATCCCGTTTCCCCTGTATCAACAGCTCAGGCGTGTGTGGGGCTGTGCACTTTGGCGTTCGCCGGGGTCATCTTTTACTGCACAGAATGAACATGTCATTCCCATCATCGAACAGGTAACGCGTCTCGGACAACGGGCGCATCCAGTAACTCAGGCTGCTGTCCGGCCGGAAAATAAACAGGCCCAGTGTGTTTACCAGTTCAGGAATCGTGCTGTCCGTTTCGCCTTTGGCGCTGCGCTCAACATTTATGTGCAAGCGGTGCCCCTCTTGTTGCACCCGAAAGGCGCTGTTGCGGCGCAGGGTACCTATTTCCGCCCCGGAGTTGGCATCAATCAGTTGGGCCACCATACGCATATGGCTGACCCCGGCGGGCCTCAAATCCACTCTGAAGCGAGTCGTCAGCCATGACGGGCGCGTTGGAGAGGGCACTTGATGCGCGCTCTCTCCAGTGCACCAAAGGTCCAGGTTCGCCTTTTGCTCGCCCGACACGCGCCCCAGTGCTACACACAACAGGCCAACGAGTACGAAGGCCAGGCACCAACCTGCATTTGCGGCACGTCTAGTCATGTTGTTGTACGCCAATGCAGCGACTGCTCGCTGTTTCCAGTTCGCCATCGCAAAGAATCTGGTCTGCCCCACGACGCGACGGTAACAGGTACAGGTGGATGTTTTGCTCCGAAATGCCCAGGTGCTCCGCCAGTTTGCGGCTGTGCTGAACCATCAATTTCAGGTGCGGCGCCTCCGCAGGTTGTGGCTCTTGAGCGGATAGATGCACATGCACATCGTCCATCATGACCGGCGCTTCGAACGCTGGCGGTACCACCTCAAGCGTCGGTGCCAGCCAGCTTCTTCCCACCAGAAAGGCCAATACACCCCAAAGGGGCAATGCGAGCCACAACCCCCAACGCCTCGGTAACGTTATCGGGTGCACGGGCAGCGCGCCTGAATCGGGCTCGGCTGACGCCGGCATTGCCCCGATTGATGGCAGCACGACGGGTACGTCCTCGGCAGCGGCCAGGGTCGATACAGAAGACATAACAGGGGCGAGCGCCTCGCTATCCGTCTCAACCGCGTACGTGGCAGACACCGCATTCGCAGTGGCTGGCAATTCCTCGACCCTCACGCCATCGGCGAGCTTGTAGCCTATGCGTGGCAAGGTCTGGATGAATTCGCGATCCGGCTGCAGTTTTTCCAGCGCCAGGCGCAATTGCCGGACAACCTGAGCCAGGCTGTTGTCGGTCACTTCCAGGCCGTATTGGCCCCACGCGCCGGCCATCAGTTCGCGCTTGCGCACCACCGATCCACCCGACCGGAGCAGCATCGCCAGGCATCGGCTGGCGATTGCACCGATGCGCAAAGGCTCCTCATTGGTTGCTTCAACGCGAAACAACAGGAAGTTGTTCTCGTCGAATACCAGATGTTCATCAATTAGCAGTTGACCCATGTCGACCATCTGTATGAGGCAAAAAGGTAAGTCGAAGACGTGTCGTCGACCCCTAGAGTTAAGCGGGCATTCGTTGCTTTGGCCAACCTCTTCGCGCAACAGGTGCTGAAAACAAATGTCACCCCATTACACGGCAATGCTGACGCGCGATCCGATGGCCGCAGCGTCGCCGCAATGTTGCAACAGCTCGTCGAGCTGCGAAAAATGCCGCAAGCCATCCTCCCGGTCAGTGAGCCGGGTATCGGCTGCGTCATCTTGCAGCGCCAGGGGCACGTCCTTGCCTTTGAAGCTTAGCCGCGCGATTTCGACCAGGCGCCGAAGCATCGGTACGATCTGCGCCTGCATCGGTTGCAATTGAAAATGTTCGACGTCTGTCTCGCAGAGTTCGCCCGAGACCGTGAGCAGGTTCAGTAATTGACTGCTGTTTTGTTCAAGCAGGCGCAATACACCTTGCTGACCTCGCAGCAGATTGCCGTCTTCGAGCAGGGCACGCACCAGCCCCAGAATCGAGACAAGCGGTGCTTTCAGGTCATCGCGGGCAAACTGCTCGATGTCGTCGCGCAAATGCGCCAGTGCCAACAGGCCGTTATAGTCGGTCTGCAGCTGTTTGTGCCGCTCCACATGACGTAGCTGGTTATTGACCCTTAACTGCAACAACTCCGGATCTATGGGCTTGGTCACAAAATTGACCGCACCCAATTCCAGCCCCTGCCGACGGGATGCGGGGTCGGTCATCGCGGTGATAAAGATGATGGGAATCCGACTGGCGCGGGGATGGCCGCGCAGGTGCCTGACCAGTTCGAACCCGTCCATGTTCGGCATCATGACATCAAGTAACAGCAGATCCGGCGGCGTGTCCGAGGTGCAGATGGCCAACGCTTTATGACCATCCTGGGCAACCCGGACCTGATAGTCGTGCATGAACAGCCCTGCGATCAGGTTCAGGTTGTCCGGTGTGTCGTCGACCACCAGTAGCGTCGGACGTTGATCGTGCTTGACGATAGGGGTCGTCGCCACGGCCTTGGTGGTGATCATCGAAACATCCTGTGATAACGAGTCCAGGTTGAGGGTAGGGTTCAGGCGTGCGCAGTTGAGGTGGAATAGGGCAGGGTTTCACTTACATAGCGGTTGCGGCCTTGCTGCTTGGCTTGATAAAGCAGCAGGTCCCCACGGATCAGCAACGTCTGAACGCTGTCGCCGGGCCCATGCCAGGCGCTGACACCCATGCTGCAGGTCACGCCAATACGGTTGCCGGCATAGACCAGCGTTGAGCTGCCCAGTGTTTGCACCAGACGATTGGCCATCTGTTGTGCACCTGCCAGATCGGTGTACGGCAGCACGATGAGGAACTCCTCACCACCAAGGCGGGCGACCAGATCCTCTTGTCGGACTGTCTCGGTCAGCAGTTGTGCAAGGAACTTCAACACCTGATCTCCGCCGTCATGGCCATAGGTATCATTGACCCGCTTGAAGTGGTCGATATCCAGCATCAATATGCACAACGAACCGAGCTTGCGCGTGGCGCGCGCCAATTCCACTTCAGTCAGCGTCATGGCCGCCCGGCGGTTGTACAGGCCGGTGAGGAAGTCGTGGGTGGCCGCCTGATGATGCACCACGCTGGTATTGATCAGATGGGTCAACAGCCAGTTGATCAGCAGTAAGCAGGCCAGTATTCCGGCCGCCAACAACAGCCCGAGGCTGTTCATTCTCAGGAACTGCGGCAAAAAATCCGGTGCCAGTGGATCACTGTAGACGCGCATTTGCAGCCCTTGATGCAGGTTCGCATAGTGGTGAAAAAAGCGGTCTTCGCCTTGCACTTGAATAGGTTGCGAAATCGACCAGTCTGCGCCTGTGGCAGGCACAAACTCTGCCTTGCCGGCGATGAAACGTATGTCGAAATACAAAGCAGGCTCTTGGCCGTGTGACACGGCGACATGAACGACAAGCCTATCGGTAACCGCTGGCCCCAATACCAGGGGCGGTAGCAGCGGCTGGGGTTGTAACCGGGTTTGCGTTTCCTGGATCACCGCATAACGCCTGTCGCAGGTATAGCCCAGAAATTGCCGGCTGGTCATGCGGATACCGCCGTCAATGAGGCTCATGCGTGGCCCCTGCGGTTTGGGCAAAGGAGCCAGTTGGTGTACCGGCACGCGTAGTGTGTACTTTGATAGCCCCTCGACTTCCGCCGATAACGTCTGCGTGGCCCGTTGCTGGCCGGCGATGTACTCATCCGGCAGGCAGCCTTGCGGAGGCGGATTTGCCATCAGCAATGATTGTTGCAATTTATGGGTTTGCAGATTGCCCAACAGGTTGGAATAACCCCAGGCGCTTCGTTGGGACAGCAGTGCTTGCTGACTCTCCAACAGTATGACGTGTTGACTCTGATAGTGATTGACAACGCCAACGACCGTCAGCATCGACAAAACGGCCGCTATCATCCAGCAACTACGCTTGATAGCTCGCGCGTGCTCAACGACCCAACTCATGTTTTTACTCCAAAGTGACCGCCGGAGACGTTTGTTTCAAATCTGCCCTTACTCGGCAGCTGTTAACCGGTCATGGCCTCAAGGGGCTCTTCGGCAGGGGTATCGGCATAGCGCTCGGCGATTTGTGCGAACTCCTTTTCCAGACCCGTGAAGGCCGCTGCTACATCCGGATCAAAATGGCGGCCGGCACCGTCGCTGATGATCGACGCTGCCTTTTGGTGAGGCATTTGCGGCTTGTAGACCCGTCGACTGATGACCGCATCGTAGACATCGGCGACCGCCATCAGGCGGGCGCTGACTGGAATGGCGTCACCGACCAGGCCATTGGGGTAACCGCTGCCATCCCATTTTTCGTGATGGCACAGCGCAATTTCCTTGGCGATGCGCAGGAAGGGCACTTGGGCTCCCAACAGTTCCTCGGCGTGTACCAGAGCCTGATAACCCAACTGGGCGTGGGTCTTCATGATTTCGAACTCTGCGGGCTCGAAGCGCCCCGGCTTGAGCAGGATGTGGTCTGCAATACCCACCTTGCCGATATCGTGCAGCGGCGCCGACTTGAACATCAGCTCAATGCTTTGCTCATCCAGGTGTGCGCTGAATCGCGGGTGATCGCGTAGTTTCTCGGCCAGCAACCGGACGTAGTGCTGCGTGCGCCGCAGGTGGTTGCCAGTCTCGTTGTCGCGGGTCTCGGCCAGCGATGCAAGGGCCAGGATAGTCACGTCATGGGTGGCTTGCAGTTCACAGGTTCGCGCGAGGACTTCCTGGTCGAGAAAGGTATTTTGCGAACGCAACTGGTCCGTTGTCGCCTTCAGGCGCAGTTGCGTCTGCACTCGCGCCAGCAGAATTCTCGGGTTGATCGGTTTGAACAGGTAGTCGGTCGCTCCTAGCTCGAACCCCAGGCACTCATCTTCGTCTTGATTGCGGGCGCTCAGAAACATGACCGGTATACCGCACGTATCAGGGTTAGCCTTGAGACGACGGCAGACTTCGTAGCCATCCATGTCGGGCATCATCACATCCAGCAGGATCAAATCGGGTCTCGCCCGGTTGACGATCTGCAACGCATGGGCACCGCTGGTTGCAATTCGCACGTGATAGCGCTCACTCAGCAACTCACTGATCAGTTGCAGATTGGCCGGCAAATCGTCGACCACCAACACGCTGGGCCTAGGGGATGAGTTGTTCAACTGGACTACCTCGTGACGGGGGCACAGATGGAGCGGTATTGCGGCAGGGGCGAATGCTTTTGCCGCGGGAGCACGACGGGGAAGGTGTGGACTGTCGTTTCTGCCAAGTGAATGCAGTAACGCATACCCACCACACCTCTGCTCTGAAATGGGCTGAACCGCCTGCGCCGGGCGCTGAAAAACGCTGAAAACTTCTGAACAACAAGTTTTCAAAGGCATGAAGCGCGTGATGCCCTGCAATTTCATTTGTTCATTGCGCGGTTCCACAGGCCTGCAGGGCCTCGCTCAAACAGACTTGCGCCCGCTCGAAATCGAAACATTTCACCGCGCCTTCCAGTGGCTGGAAACTGTTTGCAAACGCGCCACGGAGTAAGCCGGCATGCGAGGAAAAGAACGGCACTGCCTGCGCATCAAAGTCACCCAGAAGCGCGTCGAGATGCTGGCAGATCCGTTGCAACTCGACGACGTCGACCACTATCGGCGGCGCGGTCTCGACTTCACTGGGCAGCTTCTCCCGCAACTGCGCCAGCAGCGCTTCCAGGGGGCCAGAAAGCGCCTCCAGAGCGATTCGCAACTCATCCTCGGGTCGCTTGGCGCGCAGAGCCTGCTCCAATGCAGTTGCCGCCTGGGCGACGGCGTCGGCACCGATGGTCGCTGACACGCCTTTGCAGCTGTGGGCCAACAATTCGGCTTTATCCAGCTCACCCGCCGCCATCGCCGCGTTTAACTGTTTCAGCACGGGGCTCTGGCTAGCCAGGTAGTGCTGCAAAATATTCGCATACAGGCTGTGCCTGCCCAGGACCCGGCGCAGTCCCGCTACCATGTCCACACCGTCGAGTTTCAAACCCGTATCAGCACAATCCATTTGCGCCATTGAATCGGGCGCGACGGTGCATTTTGGTTGGGACGTCGTCTCATTCAGCCAACGGCGCAAAACGACGTAGAGCGTCTGCGGTTCGAAGGGCTTGCTGATAAAATCATTCATGCCGGCTGCCAGACAAGCGTCATGATCACGCTTGCTGGCATTGGCGGTCATCGCAACCACGGGCAGGGTGCTCAATCCAGGCTGCCCACGCAGCAGACGGGTGGCCTCCAGACCATCGAGCACCGGCATCTGCATGTCCATGAACACCAGGTCATAGCGCTCAGCGGACAATCGATTCAGTGCCTGCCGGCCATCCGCTGCGATATCGACGGAACAACCCACCGCCTGCAGTAGTTCGGCGGCGACCTGCTGGTTCAACTCATTGTCTTCTACCAGTAAAACACGGGTCCCTTCGGCCACCCTCCAGTCGCACGGAGTGACCCCGTCGCACAGGTCATCAATGACATTGCTCTGGGCCAACAGCAGGCGGACCTCAAACCAGAAGTTGCTGCCTTCACCCAGCACGCTCTGCACACCGACTTGCCCCCCCATCAGCTCGGACAGCTGTTTGGCGATTGCCAGCCCCAGGCCCGTGCCACCAAAGCGTCGTGTGGTGGAGGTATCCGCCTGCTGGAAGCTCTGGAACATGTTATTCAATTGCTCGGACGAGAGCCCTATGCCGCTATCGGTCACACTGAAGTTAAGCAATACGTCATCCGCGCCGGCATGACGCAGGCTCACCTCAACGCGGATCTGCCCACGTTCGGTGAATTTCACAGCATTACTCAGGTAGTTGAGCAGTATTTGCCGCAGTCGAAGTGGATCGCCACGCAAGCGTTCTGGAACATCCGCAGCGACGTTGATCCGCATATCCAAGCCTTTATCGGCAACACGCGGGTGTATCTGGTCGAGCACTTCTTCCAGCAATTGGGCCAGGCTGAAGTCGCGGACTTCCAGCTGAAGCTTGCCGGCCTCGATCTTGGAAAAATCCAGAATGTCGTTAATGACGCCCAGCAAGTGCCGGCTTGAGCTTTGTACCTTGTTCAAGTAGTCGCGCTGACGGTCGCTCAACTCCGTGCGCAAGGTCAGGTAAGTCATGCCGATGATGGCGTTCATCGGCGTACGAATCTCGTGGCTCATGTTGGCCAGAAATTCGGACTTGATGCGAGCACTGTCCTCGGCCAATTGCCGCGCCTGCTCCATCTCTTGCGCCGCCGCGCGCTGGGCGGAAATGTCCTCGATGATCCAGATCGAACCTTGCGACGACAGGTTGCCGGGCGCCACTGCGCGTGCACTCACGCTTGCCCAGAAGGTGCTGGCATCCCTGCGGCAAAGCTGCATCTGCTGGTGAACGATTTCGCCGCGGTCCAGCCGCTCGCGAACGTCGGCTTCGAACGTCTTCATTGACTCTGTCGACATGACCTGCGCCAACCAGATCAGTGGAGAGCGCTGCAATTGTTCGCCCGCCGCATAACCGAGCAACTCGTCCAGCCGCGAATTGGCCTGCATGATCTGATTGCCTCGCACCAGCGCAAGACCATAGGGCGCCGAGGTAACAATGGCCTGCTGCTGTTCGTGCGCTTCGCGCAGGTTGCGTTCTTCTTCTTTGCGCTGGCTCAGATCGCTAATCGCGACGCACAGGCATTGCCCTCGATCCTCTCGCATCGGCAGCAGGCACAGACGCAACTCGGCAGGAAACTCGCTGCCATCCGCGCGACGGGCGACCACCTCGACCGTATTGAGCGGCTTGTTTGTACGGACCTGCGCGAGCAGATGATCGATGATTTCGAGCTGACTGTCGGGTACCAGCGCCCGGTAACACTGGCCGAGCAGGCTGCCGGGTGCATAACCAAAGGTCGCTTCGCTCATCTGGTTCGTCATGATCACGCCGTGCTCGTCGAACACTAACAGCGCTTTAGGCGCAAACTCGACGATGCCGCGATACCAGCTTTCGGTGGCTTCCAGGGACTGCTGACGCTGTTGCAGGATCAACGCCTGGCACTTCAATTGCTCCGCCTGTAGGCAGGCCTGGTGCAATAACTGCTGATTGTGCAGGCGCTGCTGCAGCAAATTCAGCAGTGTGCCGAGTTTATTGGGCAGGCTGTCGAGCAGTTTGAGCTGGGCGAGATCCGGGCGATGGGCGAAAACGAGCTCAAGGCTGGCGAGCTGCTGCCCATCTTGCAGCAGTGGCAAGCTGTAATGCACTTGGCCGGTATGCCCGACGACGGGGTCGGCATCGAATCGCAAAACCGTCCTGCAATCCAGGAACTTGCCCAGCTTCTGCTGCAACGTCTGGGTAAAAGCCTCTCGACTGGCACATAACTGCAGCGCCTGCACCAGCTCGCTGAGACGCCCCTTGACCCAGTGCTTTCGGTGCAGCTCTTCATTGACATCGACATAGGCATCGAGCGCTTCGGCCAGGGCCACGACTTCGGTCAGCCCCTGGCGATGCCACGACTTTCCGACGGCTTCGCCAGCATTCATGCGGCGTATGCGTTCGGACAGACACAGCAGAGGTTTCACCAACTGACGACGCAGAATGACCAAAAATACCAACAGGCCCGCGGCCAACGTAATCAATTGCAGCAGGGCACTGATGTGGGCGGACAGCTTCGCGTTGTTCCGAGCCGCCTCGAAGTCGCTATTAAAACGTTGGGTAGTCAAGAGTTTCAGCTGATTGAGTGCGTCTGCAAAACTCCACTCGGAATTGATGTAAGTGGAACCTGCAAGCGATGTCGGTCCTCCTCGGTGGAAGCTCTCCTTCATTGCCTGACGCTCCATGCCGGTCTGCCTGTGATCCATTTCCTCGACAGTGGTCAGCAGTTTGTCTTCCGCGTCAGTCAGTCCGATCGTTCGAAAATCGGTGGCGATTTCGTGAAAAGTGCGGTTGTTTTGCCACTTTTCGTTGTATTGGGTGAGATACATCTCGTCGCCGGTGCTGACATACAGGCGAGCCAGTTGTGTCAGTTCACGGTTGAGGGTAGCCATCAAGGCAATATCGGTGAATGTCTGGTGGCGTCGATCAGTGGCTTGCTCGGCCTGCTTGCCGATGTACTCATCCAGACCCACGGAAATCAGGCAAGCAATGAACGCTATGCCAAATCCGGCCGAAATGAGTTTGCTCAGACGTTCCAGGCTCATGGGCTCTCCTGCGACAACAGTCCCGATCACACGCCGGAAGCTTAATGGGTGAAGTTAACCGCCATGCCTTTATCAGTGCTGTGAAAACAGCTGATTCAATCGAATCAATCTGATGAAAAACGCTGAAAAGCTGTGAAAGGCCTCTAGGGTAGGGAGATCGAACAGCTATTCGAACGGCCGGGAAGGTGTGTGAATGCAGGCATACAAGGGTGGCCTTTGGTGAGTTTGACGCGCGTTGACTAACCTCTTTGATACTCATTTTGCGAGCGCGAGCGCTTGATTCAGAGGAGGTGCGGCATGGAACGATTCACCGGCGGCTGCCTGTGCGGCAAGGTCAGGTTCGTGGCATCGGGACGCCCCTATCGGGTCGGCCTTTGTCATTGTCTGGACTGCCGCAAGCATCATGGGGCGCTTTTTCACGCGTCGGCGATATTCCCGCAGGATGCGGTCACGATCGAAGGCGAAACCCGCGATTACGCGGGGCGGTTTTTCTGCCCTCGCTGCGGTTCCTCGGTGTTCGCCCGCACCGCCGACGAAGTCGAAGTGAACCTGGGCTCCCTTGATGCGCCAGACCAACTCAAGCCAACCTATGAAAGCTGGATTGTGCGCCGCGAGTCCTGGTTGCCGGCGTTTCCACTTACAAGACGATATGAGCACGATCGTGACGCCACGGGGCGTGTTGATGAGTAGTTATCGATTGCGAAGGGGTGTGGCTACTTCGCCGCGACACCTTGCTTGATATCCCCACAAAAGATATCAAAGTTGCCATCCGAGGGTGCCGTGCGTACGACGATGGCGTACTCACCGGAGAGCAGAACCGACATTTCAACCGGTGCGGTTCTGGATAACGTCCAGCCGCGTATGGGCTGGCGTTCGGTGTTGACCTGTTCGTTCATCGCGTAGGCGACCGGTCCGGGTTGTTGGCAACTGCCTTTATAAATGAAGGTGTAAAGGCGCAAGGGCAGGGTGACACCGCCTGGAGCACCGCTGATGAAGTAACTCAATCCGGTTTTATTGTCATAGCTCGACAACGTTACATTGCCGATCTGACCGGCGTTGCGCTGTGTGGCAATCAAAGTAACGGTGACACTAGGGGTCGATGATGTGGCGCAGCCAAAGAGGGTTATGGTGACCAGTAGTGCTGCCAGTGAAATTTTGAGGTTCATAGCCAAACTCCTGCGTCGAAGAACTGCACGGGTGATTAGCCGGTATAGCTCATTAATGGCGGCTCTGATGTTGTCTGCGTGAAATTCCGTGTACCTGTTGCCGTGTAGAGCTAAATTACAAAAAACATTCCTCCACAATGAAGGAAAGACCTATGTTCAGATCTCGCTCATTGATTGCAGCCGTTACATACCTTGCGCTGTCCTGCGGCTCAACCACGGCATTAGCCGACCCTGGCAATGGAAAAGGCCAGGGAAACGGCAAGGGCAACCCGCATAACAGCGAAGTTCATGGCAACCAGGGAGGCAAAGGCAAGCAGTCCAGTGGCAACGATTGGGATCACGGCCCAAGCATCAATCACGCAAGCGTTCTGGGAATTATTGGCGGGCATCAGGATTACTGGAGTCCCGCGTCGGCATTGCCGCCTGGCATTCAAAAGAACCTCGCGCGCGGCAAGCCACTTCCCCCAGGGATTGCCAAAAAACTGGACGGCCGCTTAGTCGGCAGACTGCCTCACTATGATGGATATGAATGGCAACAAGCTGGCACCGATTTGATCCTGGTCGCGCTGGCGACCGGACTTATTTACGAAGTGCTCAACGGTGCTTTTCATTGATCCTTGAGTCGCGAATACGGTTTGTTCGCAAATACATATTTCATCTGTTGCAGGACTTGAACTGTCTGGGTCCAAGTGCGTCTTAAGCCATGTGATATTAACTAATGGACGCAATCATGATTTTAAAAAACAAGAGTCTCGTTGCTGTAATGTCTTGCGCCCTGATGCTTGCAGCGGCCCCATTACTGCCTGCTGACCTGTCTGTCATGAACTCCGCCTTTGCGAAGGATGGTGGCGGTGGTGGTGGTAACGGTGGCGGGAACGGCGGTGGCGGCGGTAACGGAAACGGAGGTGGTGGTCACGGCGGTGGCGTTGGCGGTAGCCATGGCGGCGGTACTGGAGGCGGTCACGCGGGTCACAGCGGTTCCGATCACTCCGGCGGCTCTCACAGTAGCGGCCACGGCAATGGGCTCGCCAGTGATCACGCCGGCAGGTCCGTTCGCGATCATGGTGAAAGCGGAAATCACTACGGCAATGACCGTAATAGTGACCGCGGTCATGGCCAGACGACTTCAGGCATTGCCCACTCCAGAGATACTCACGGCTTAAGCAAAGCCAGCGCTATTGCTGACTCGACTCCAGGCGATCACAACGCGAAAGGTTTGAGCAAAGCCGGGGTGTCGGTATCGAAAAGTCGCACTGATCATCCATAACAGCGGATAGGGAATACGACAGATTCAATTGCGAAGTCTGCCGCATGCTTCAGATCAGTTCGACTTCTTCTGTGGAAAGTCTGAGTAGGCGGGAATCCTCGCCTACCCTCTGCGAGCGCACTTGCATGACTATAAAAAAGTGAGGTTGCTCGTCCTCGCGCCTCCCGCCCCACCCATAACCCATCGCCCCTGTATCCAGTTCCCTCGACCAAGGCGCCACTCAAGGTGTACTCGCCTGGCGTTCATTGAAACAGTGTGTTGAATTGACCGAGCATCTCCCATTGCTGACCAACGACGGTTGATGCCCTGCGCCGTAAGCACGTCATCGATGACTTCCCCGCAATACAAACGTAATCTTGCCGATTCGCGTACCAAGACAAAAAACAAGGAGTCATTGATGCGACCAATCCGTCTCGGCCTGGTGGGCTACGGCAAGATTGCCCAGGATCAACACGTTCCAGCGATCAACGCCAACCCCGCGTTCCAGTTGGTGTCCGTCGCAACTCAAGGGCAGCCCTGCGCCGGGGTAGAGAATTTTCAGTCCCTCGGCGAGATGCTCGAAAACGGCCCGCATGTCGATGCGATTGCGTTCTGCACACCGCCGCAAGGGCGATTCGCTCTGGTGCAACAAGCGCTGGCCGCTGGCAAACATGTGTTGGTAGAAAAACCGCCGTGCGCCACGTTGGGTGAAGCGATGGCGTTAGTGACTCAGGCAGAGGCGCAGGGTGTCAGTGGCTTGTTCGCCTGGCATTCACGCTACGCACCCGGCATCGAAGCCGCCCGCGAATGGCTGGGCACCCGCACCTTGCAAAGCGTACAGATCGACTGGAAAGAAGACGTGCGCAAATGGCACCCGGGCCAGGCCTGGATCTGGCAGCCCGGAGGTCTGGGTGTCTTCGATCCCGGCATCAATGCCTTGTCCATTGCCACCCATCTGCTGGCGTTGCCGCTGTTTGTCGAGTCTGCCGAGCTGCGCGTCCCCGGCAACTGCCAGTCGCCTATTGCCGCCTCCATCAAAATGTCCGATGCGCGCCACCTCGATGTCCGCGCGGAGTTCGATTTCGACCACGGTCATGAGGAACTCTGGAGCATCGAGATTCGCTGCACAGAAGGCATCCTGCGACTGGATAACGGTGGCGCGCTGTTGAGCATTGACGGCGTGCGCCAAGCCGTATCGGAGGAGGGTGAGTACGCGGCGGTGTATCGACATTTTCAACAGCTGATTGACGACAAAGCCAGTGACCTGGACCTCCAGCCGTTGCGACTGGTGGCTGACAGTTTTTTTGTCGGCAGTCGGGCGTTGGTTGAGCCGTTCTACGATTAGCGGCTGCGCAAAGATTTAGCCGGTCTGTTGCATCGATCGGTTGAATCCACACTCTAAAGTTACAAAACCAGGAACTGGAAACTCGGATCGCTCGCGCTAGCCGCGCTCCGACATACCCAAAAATGAGTACTGAAAGTCCGCGCACCGACGCTGAGCGTCTTCGTATTCCACGCACGATTTGGGCGTTGGGCTTTGTCAGCCTGTTCATGGATCTATCGTCTGAATTGGTACACAGTTTACTGCCTGTGTTTATGGTCACTACATTGGGTGCAAGTGCATTGACCGTCGGGGTGATCGAGGGGATTGCCGAGTCGACCGCGATGCTCGTCAAGATATTCTCTGGCGCTATCAGCGACTTTATTGGTCGGCGCAAAGGATTGCTGCTTCTGGGATATGGTTTGGCCGCTCTGAGCAAACCGCTTTTTCCTCTGGCTCAATCGGTTGAAGTGGTCTTCACCGCACGCCTTCTGGATCGAATCGGCAAAGGCATTCGTGGTGCACCGCGAGATGCCCTGGTTGCCGATGTGTCGCCACCAGAAATACGTGGTGCCTGTTTTGGGCTGCGACAGTCGATGGATACCGCAGGGGCTGTTCTTGGCCCCGCTCTGGCCATCTTCCTCATGCTATGGCTCGCCGATATCCAGCTTGTCCTGTGGTTTGCAGTGATCCCGGCAACAATAGCGGTGGCTCTCATTTTAGTTGGAGTAAAAGAACCCACACCTGCCTCCAGCGAGCGCAACTTCCGATCTCCCATTCATTGGAGAGTCCTTCACGATTTTTCCACTGGCTATTGGTGGGTCGTCATTATTGGAGGGGTGTTTACACTTGCCCGTTTCAGCGAGGCGTTTCTGGTATTACGGGCGCAGCAGACAGGTCTGTCGATCACCTGGATTGCGCTGGTGATGGTGGTAATGGCACTTTTTTATATGTTGTCCGCTTACCCTGCCGGCTGGCTATCTGATCGTATCAATCGGACGAAGCTGCTTTGCGTGGGTATGGGGTTACTCGTCCTGGCGGATCTGGTACTTGCCCAGTCCAGTTCAGTCATCACGATGATGCTGGGCGTTGCGTTGTGGGGGCTTCATATGGGATTTAGCCAAGGCATTCTTGCCTCGCTGGTAGCGGATAACGCGCCCACAGTACTCAAGGGCACCGCCTACGGCATTTTCAATCTGGTCAGTGGTGCATGCATGCTGATCGCCAGCGTTCTTGCGGGCGGGTTATGGCACAGCCTTGGATCGGACAGTACGTTCCTCACTGGGGCATTGCTTGCCACAACAGCTCTGCTCCTGCTTTTGTTCAAGCCGCAGTAACTACAGGTGACCCTAAGACTGCCGTCACGCGGCGCCAAGCTTCATGACTGGATCGCAATGGGCTGCCTTTCGTGTTCCTTGAGGATAGGGCCTGATTAATAGCAACTGACTCTCATTGTTATGTCGGTGGAATTTTCGACGGGATTGCGCAAGTAAGCCATCCTTACCGGGATATCGATTGCCGCTTCATCAACCTGGTCTTATGCGAGTACAGCCATGCTCTATTGGATGTTGGTCTTCGTCCCCATTCCCATCCTCTTGAAGTTCATTGCGCCCGAGCAGGACTTGCTGATTTTTCTGGCGGCTTCTCTGGCCATCGTGCCGCTGGCCGGATGGCTGGGGCGGGCGACCGAGCAACTGGCTGAGCGCTCAGGGGAAGGGGTTGGTGGGTTGCTCAATGCCACGTTCGGCAATGCCACTGAACTGATCATCGCCATTAGCGCATTGCGGGCCGGCCTGCACGATGTGGTGAAAGCCTCCCTGATCGGCTCCATTGTCGGCAATATCCTGCTGGTGCTGGGGGCCGCCATGCTTGCCGGCGGGTTGCGTCACAAGGAACAGCAATTCAATGCCCTCGCAGCTCGCTCCCAGGCCACGTTGCTGACCATGGCGACCATCGCACTTGTATTGGCGGCTGCCTACAACGCCGTGGTGGCGCCTCGTGCGCCGGAAGGGCTGCAAAGGTTGAGCCTATATATCGCCGTGGTCTTGCTGTTTGTTTATGGGTTGTTTCTGTTGTACTCGCTGGTGACCCACAAGAACCTGTTTGCCGGGGATCCCAAGGTGGCGAGCGATGGGCAGCAGTCCCCGCTCTGGTCAAAGAGTAAGGCGTTGCTGGTTCTGGCCGTGGCGACATTGTTGATCGCCTGGGTCAGCGAGATCCTGGTGGCGGCCATCGAGCCCAGTGCGCATCAACTTGGCCTGAGCAACCTCTTTGTCGGTGTGTTCATTGTCGCGATACTCGGAAACGCCGCGGAGCATTCTTCCGCGATTTCGGCGGCCATGAAAAACCGCATGGACCTTTCGCTCTCGATTGCGATTGGTTCCAGTGTTCAGGTCGCCCTTTTTGTAGCCCCCGTTCTCGTGCTGGCCAGCTACGCCATCGGTTCGGCGCCAATGGACCTGGCGTTCTCCGGCGGTTTGGTCCTCAGTGTGCTGCTGGCCGTTCTGATTACCGGTCAGGTGGCCGGCGACGGACGATCCGACTGGCTCAAAGGGGTGCAACTGCTCGCCGTGTACTTGATCCTCGGCCTGGCCTATTTCTTTACACCTGATGTGGCGGCCTGAACTTATAGATTCTTTCGAAACCCTCCGCCGTTACTCCACATAGGCTCTGTCATGCCGGATTTTTCAGAACTGCTTCGGCAGGGTAGCGCCCACGCGTGGTTCTATTTCCCCAGCGCAATACTGCTCGGAGCCTTGCACGGGCTTGAGCCGGGGCATTCAAAAACCATGATGGCGGCGTTCATCGTGGCCATTCGGGGCTCTGTCAAACAAGCCGTGTTGTTGGGCCTGGCCGCAACGCTGTCGCATACGGCAGTAGTCTGGTTGGTCGCTATCGGTGGCATGTACCTGGGCAAGGGACTGGATGCTCAAACCACCGAGCCGTATTTCCAGCTGGCATCTGCGGCACTGATTATCTTGATTGCACTCTGGATGCTGTGGCGCACCTGGCGTGGCGAGCAGATGTTCAAGTTTGAGCAGGGGGAAAGTCACCGCCAAGACCACGGTCACCACGATGAAACCCAGCGCATTGATACCGGCCATGGCCGCATCGAGCTTTCGATTTTCGAAGCCGGCATGCCACCGCACTGGCGCCTGAAAGGAGTGAGCGGGCATGCCTGGGGCGCTGCGGATGTCCGGGTGCTGACGACGCGTCCGGACGGCAGCACCCAAGCGTTCTCATTTGTTGAACATGAAGGTTTTCTGCAATCGACGGCCGACATTCCCGAACCCCATGAATTCAGCGTTCGCTTGAGCCTTGGACACGCCGGGCACTCGCATGACTACGACCTGGAATACCAGGAGCATGATCACGGACACTCGCACGAGGGGCTGGAAGGTGTGGAATTGTCAGTTGACGGGTATCAGGATGCACATGAACGTGCCCATGCCAATGACATCCGCAAGCGCTTCACCCATCGTGAAGTGACCACCGGCCAGATCATCGTGTTCGGCTTGACGGGAGGGCTGATTCCTTGCCCGGCGGCCATCACCGTTTTGCTGCTCTGCCTCCAGGTCAAGGAAGTCGCCTTGGGTGGCTTGCTCGTCCTGTGCTTCAGCATTGGCCTGGCGATTACGCTGGTGTCGGTCGGCGCGGCGGCAGCCATTGGCGCCCGGCAAGCCACTCACCGCTGGCCGTGGATGGGGGCGGTTGCGCGTCGGGCACCTTAGCTGTCCGGCGCGTTGATTATCGGTGTGGGCTTGTATGTCGGCCTTCATGGCTGGATCGGGTTGAATGCTGTCTCGTCCTGAATAAGGTTTCAACTTCTGACTTTTTATCAGGACCGCGACTATTGATGCATCAGCTCGGGGTTCGCCCGTCATGGCGCGATGACACACAGCTCCCCGGTGGCGCGGATCAGGGCCTGACCGTGCAGTTGATCCTTGATCAGGCTGGCTCGCTCGGTCCCCAGCCAGTCTGGGCAGTGGGGGTCATTGCGATAGGGCTCGAAGGCGGCGTATTGCTGCAACAGGCGGTGTTGCAGCTCATCCAGCAGTGGCCTGATTTGATGGATGAGGTCCGGGCGTGGTGTGTCTGGTGCCTTGTCCGCCGCGCGCCATTGCGCGAGCAAGCCGTATTGCACCAGCTTGTTGGCTTCGATTTGTGCGGCGATCAGATCGGCGACCTCGTCCGGATTCAGCTTCTGGCTCACGGCAGTCTTCCTGGCGTTGTCGATAAGCTGTGTTTCCCGGGCCGTGTCCTGGACTGGCTTGCCGCTGTCCCATTTGGTCAACGCCACGAGATCAGCAGTATTCAAGCGCTCGTTGATCGTCACCAGCAGCGGCAACAAGCTATCGGGTACGGGGGCGGGTGTACTGGCCTGGACGCTGCAAGCGAATACCCCGAACAGGGCGCAGCTCAGCAGTTGCGGCAAGCGTTGGAAGTGGGGCATAGGCACAACCTCATTGAGCGCAAAATTCACAATCAGGTCTTATGTACCACAGGTGCGGCAGAGGCATTAAGTGGGGACTGGTTTATTTTGTTCAGGAAAAAGCCCGGCTTGTTTGGCCGGGCTTTTCATTGAGTGCAGCGTGAAGACTAATCATTCATGCGGCACGATACTTGATCAAACGGTCAGCACCACCTTCGGCAACGCGGTTTTCGATCAGCCGGTCAGAACCATCAGCGGCTACGCGGTTTTCGATCAGTCGGTCGGAACCGTCAGCGGCCACGCGGTTTTCGATCAGACGGTCGGAACCGTCAGCGGCTACGCGGTTTTCGATCAGTCGGTCGGAACCGTCAGCGGCCACGCGATTCTCGATCAAACGATCCGAACCCCCTTCAGCCACACGGCTTTCAATCAGACGATCCGAGCCTCCTTCAGCGACCACAGGTTGAGCAGAGGTAGCGGCAAAAGCGTTAACTGCAAAGACCGAGAAAGCGATGCTGAGGAGGGTTTGGCGTTTCATGATGGTGTGCTCCGGGGTGTTTATTGGTTGGTATGGAGCGGATGTTACGCCGAGGATTTTTTATGAGAACTTCATTGAGTTGATGGTGACTATCGATGGCGGCAATGGATCATTGCGCGCGGTGATGACACCGCGCGACAGCTGAGCTGCGGGCCTCTAAACGGCGGGAAGCCCGGGAGCGCGACGTAAAAAATCAGCCTTTGCTGGCCGCCAGATACGCGCCAAGACGTTGCCCCATTTGTTCGCCCAAGGCTTGCAAGCCGCTCAGGGGACGGACCATCACCTCAAACTCAACGATTTTTCCCTGTTCATTGAAGCGGATCATGTCGATGCCCTTTAACTGTTTCCCGCCCACGCTGGCGCTGAACTCCAGGACGACGTTCAACCCGTCTGCCGTCGCCAGTTCGCGGTGGTAGGCAAAATCCTCAAATACTTTGACGACGGTGTTGAGAATCATCGACACCACAGGCGCTCCGGGATAAGGCGTATGGGCCATCGGCGAGCGGAACACCGCTTGTGGGTCGAGCAAGTCGGGCAGGGCGCTCAAGTCAGCCGTGCGGATCATCTCGTGCCATTGCTCCAAGGAGGCCGCGGCGTTGGGGTGCAGGTTCAGATCAGACATTTTCTACTCCTGTATTTTTATTGTGGGTTCTGCAATGTCGAGAGGCGTGGTGTTGCGAAAGCGTTGATCAATGACCACCGCCGCATCCTGCGCCCACTGACTGTATATCGCAGGACCCCGATGGAAGCCATCCCGTGCCATCGAACCCGTCATGGGAGGCAGCCGTCGTCAGCATCGTGCGTCTGGACGATGCGCTCAGCCAGCGCGGCGAGTGCGATAAAAATAGCTCACGAAAAAGCCCGGCTGATCAGGCCGGGCTCTTTGTTGGGAACTGCTTTGAAGCAACTCATTCATGCAACGCGGCTTTCGATCAGGCGATCGGAGCCATCAGCGGCTACACGGTTTTCGATCAGACGGTCAGAACCGTCAGCGGCAACGCGGTTTTCGATCAGACGGTCAGAACCGTCAGCGGCAACGCGGTTTTCGATCAGACGGTCAGAACCGTCAGCGGCAACGCGGTTTTCGATCAGACGGTCAGAACCGTCAGCGGCAACGCGGTTTTCGATCAGACGGTCAGAACCGTCAGCGGCAACGCGGTTTTCGATCAGACGATCCGAACCCCCTTCAGCCACACGGCTTTCAATCAGACGATCCGAGCCGCCTTCCGCGACTACAGGTTGAGCAGAGGTAGCGGCAAAAGCGTTAACTGCAAAGACCGAGAAAGCGATGCTGAGGAGGGTTTGGCGTTTCATGATGGTGTGCTCCGGGGTGTTTATTGGTTGGTATGGAGCGGATGTTACGCCGAGGATTTTTTATGAGAACTTCATTGGGTTGATGGTGACTATCGATGTCGGCAATGGATGCATTCGATTGCGTTTCAGATTGCATTCAGGTTTCACTGATCTTGCTGACACTGGTGATCTGGCCATTCCAGATCATCTCGTAATGAGCCGTCTGAACAATCGATGCAACCGGTCGCGGCGTCATCAGTGCCCAGCAGTAGCTGCCCTGCACACGCACCGAGTGGTAGCGAATACCGGGGCATCCCGCTTCTTTGATCGATCTGCCCAATTGCCGGGAATGCGTGTAATCGTCAGGCGCGTAGACAGGATCAGTCATTGCAATGGGCGTAGCATCTTTCATCGCAGCGTCCGCAAACAAACAGGACAACCCACGGAAAACAAAGCGCTCATAGTTCAGGCTGCGGACATTGGACCAATACAGACTCTGGTGATGCCGCACTTCAGCCAGCGCCGTTTCCATGGAATCCGCCAGATACAACACGCCAAAGCTGCCATCGCTGAACCGCGAACCTGCCGGGTTAACGTGGGTAAAAGGTGCTATTGCGTAAGAGCAGCCAGGAATGCCGAACGGGATCTGATCCCGCGCAATCAACTCAAGACGACCCACTTCATTGTGAAGCCGTGGATTTGTCAGCGCCTGTATCTGATACAGCACCTCAAACTCACCCGCGTCCGCCACGTCATCAAACAGAGCAATCGGTGGAAATTTCGAATTAACCAGTCGGAAGGCCTGTAACTGCTCGCCGGCAAGCGCTGGCAGTTCGCTCACCCTCACCATTGCGCACCCCGCAACACATCAATGCGCCGAAAGGTTTCATACAGCGAAATCATGTCGCCCTGAGACATGATTTCGAGCGGTGAACGGCCATTGAAGAACTCGTTGTCGTTGGCCATCGACGCAAAACCGTAGACGTTTTCCGGGTTATCAAAGACCAGGCGCAGCGTGGCGTGGATGTTGAGCACAAAACTGATGCGCTGCATCTGGTCAGCGTCCAGTGCCACGGCCCAAGACGGATCAAGCTGCCGGGCACGTGTGTAGGTACTGCGGGAAATACGCAGGATGCGACAGGCCTGATCGCTGGACGCCGCCCATTTTTCGAGAATGCCGACCGCTGCACGCAAGCCCGTGACGCACTGGTTTTTGGTGAAAGTCTGTTCCTGGAGGGGGACTGCCATCTTCTAGACCTCAGTTGATCCATAGACTCAAAAATATACAACTTGAGTCTGTAGATCAATAGCGCATCGAGTATCCATTCGGATGCTCGAGACAGGGTGCCCTACGGACAGGCGCGCAGAACCATTTCCATGTTCGTCACCTGGTGGTGACTCTTAAGTTCGCCAATCAGTCCCACCAACAATAGCTATCGATAAAGTCCCGAAAAACCTGCGCCAAGCTGCCGAGCACACCTCTTTAGGGGCGGACCCTTGACTCGCGGGGCATCAATCGTAAGCGCCAAAAACAACTCCAACATGGCCACTCAACATGCACCCGTTACGACAAAGCCTGCACAACGAATTACACGCGCGCCCGTCACTGTATTTCGATGAGCCGGCCCATGTATTTCACCTGGCCTTCCTCGGCAGCGATCAGGCGTGCAATGCATTCCTGCAAAACTGCTGCCCTGGCGCCCTCGACCTGACGGCCGCCCAAGGCATCACGCAACTCGATGGCCATGCATTGAAATGGGAGCGCCATGCCGAGTTTTTCACCCTGACCCTGGTGGTCACTTCATCCAGCAATGATTTGTCCTGGACAACGCTGCCCGAGGTGCTGGCGCAAAAGGTCGAAGGGCATTTGCCGACGCTTATCAACTCGGTGCAGATCGTGGTGCGTGGTGAAGCCGATCTCGATCTCTCCCGTTACGGCTTCAAGGACCCGAGCGGTTCTTGCGTAGGGGGCGGCGATGCGGTGGTCTGGAGCGATTTTCGTATCAGCGAGGAGGGGAACAACCACCTGTTGTTCGTCAACCGGCGCCTGAATGCCTACCGTCAGGGGCGAATGATACGTCGCCTTCTGGAAATCGAGACCTACCGGATGATGGCCTCGTTATCTTTGACCATGGCCAAGTCCTTGAGCGCGCAGCTCGATGTATTTGACAAGACACTGGTCACACTCTCTGAACGTAACGCCCATGCCGACAGTAATAATGCGAAAGCGTTGCTCGCAGATATTTCCAGCCTTTCTGCCCAGGTGGTCAGCAGCACCGCGAAAACCCGCCATCGCTTCAGTGCCACTCAGGCCTATGCTCAACTGGTGTTTGAACGCTTGGGAGAGTTGCGCGAAAGTCACGTGGGCGATTGCCAACGCCTTGGTGTGTTTATCGAACGTCGCTTCAAACCCACCGTCAGGTATTGCTCTGCCACCGAACAGCGATTGGAGCACCTGGCCAAAAGCGTGGCTAACCTGGGCGACCTGTTACAGGCTCGGGTCCAGGTAGAAATGGAAGAACAGAACTCGGATATTCTCAAAAGCCTGAACGCCCGCGCCGATGCTCAGATCAAGATCCAGCGCGCAGTGGAAGGTCTGTCGATTATTGCAATCACCTACTACCTGATTAACCTGCTCAAACTGGGCTACTCGGGGTTGCACTTGCTAGGCGTTGCGGTGGCCCCGCGTGAAGCGATGCTCGCAATGACGCCGCTCGCGATCGGCATTCTAGCGTTGATTGTGCTTCGTATCCGGAAAGTCAAAGAGCATTGAGGCAACGGCCTTCAAGCTCACTTTTTTACCGAAAGCTGCCCGCTACAAAGGATAGGTTTCGGTGACTTGTAACAGGGGGGAGGCCCGCGTCTATTTGCACAATAGACGCGGGAAAGCCGTTACTTGCGCGCGTTCTGGTACAGCATCAACCGTGAGGTTTCATGCATGGCGCGGGTCAACTCTGACAGGCGTTTGAACTCTTCGGGGTGTTGCTCGGCGACGTTGTCAAGTGGTGTCGGCGAGGCCAGGTCATGGAGACTTGGCGAGCTGCCGTCGTGTTCCATCTGAACCATGTAGTGTTGAGTCACGCCGGCAATCAGCGGGAACGTGCCTTCGCGCAGTACCAATGGCACCACGCGTTCGCCTTCGGGTGCGGGCTGCTGGATATCACGGCCCATGCCACTGTTGCGGAACTCAAAGCCGGCCATACCCACTACGGTTGGCAGCAAGTCCACCAGGCCGACTGCTTCCTCGACAGTGCGCGTCCCGATCAAGCCTGGCGCGTGGATGATCATCGGCACCGCGTTGCTTTCCAGGCCCAGTTGTTCGTACGCCGGTGCCAGGAAAGGGATCTGGGCGATACGGGTGTTGTGGTCGCCATACATCACGAATATGGTGTTTTCGTACCAGCCGCCGGCCTTGGCAATTTCCATCAAGCGTCCGATGTTGAAGTCCAGCAAGCGTACGGCGTTGTACTGCTCGACACTGCGCGAGCCTGCGGCCTGGACTTCCTCCAGGGTAGGGTGCTTGACCTCGAATCCGTCATTGCTCTTTGGGATCGTGAAGGGGCGATGGTTACCGGCCGTTTGCACATAGGCGAAGAACGGTTTGTCCTTGGGCAGTGCTTGCAGGATCTGGTCGGTTTCCTTGAACAGGTCCAGATCCGAGATGCCCCAGACATCGACCACCGGGGATTTCCAGTCCCGCTCGTCGAGCAGGCGAACGCCGTCGATACTTTGCTTGATCAAGGCGTTCATGTTGGCCCAACCGGAGTTGCCGCCAATGGTGTAGATCTTCTCGTAGCCGGTGAAGGCATTGATCAGCGTGTTTTGATTGGTGATCAGTGGATTACGCGTCGCGGATTCCTGTCGAGTCACGTCAGGCACCCCAGTGATGCTGGCCCAGACAGTTTTTGCGGTTCCCGTTACTGGCACATAGAAGTGTTTGAAGAACCAGCTCTGCGTGGCCAGCCGATCGATATTGGGCGTTGGGTTGATCGGGTTGCCATAGGCCCCGACGGCGCTGGTGCCCAACGATTCAAGCATGATGAACATCACGTTCGGTGGTCGCGAGCCCGGTATCTTGTAGGGTTGCGGCGCCTGGTGGCGGACGAAGTTCAGGGTCTGCGGATCGGGTTGGTCGACGCCCAGATAGTTGGCCATGATCGCGTAATGTTGGCGCACCTGCGCTTCGTCATAGCGCAGATGGCCGACCTTGACGGTGTCGTAGAAGAAAATCACCGGGTTCAGGCCCAATGCGGCAACCTGGTTATTGCCCGAGAAAAATGCATCGCTCCAGCGCAGCGGCACCGGGTTTTCAAAGTTAAGATGTTCGACACGCCCCAAAATACCCAGCAGCACCAGCATGAACATCACCGCACTGCCCCATGTCGCGGAGAACCGGGAAATGACTTTGCGGGGACGGTCCAGCGTGACGCGCTCCAGGCGCACCAAGGCCAGTGTCACGAACGCGACGGTCGCCAGCCAAGCCAGTGAAATCCAGATAACCGGGTAGGTTTGCCAGACCATATCGCGGGATATTTGCGCGTCGTCGATGAAACGCAACACCGTGGCATTGATCCTCACGCCGAGGTACGCGTAATGGCCAAAATCGATGATGTAGACCAGCAGCAGAGCGCTGAGGATGGCAACCAGGTACAGGCGGGCGATGCCGCGAACAAGACGGCTGCTGATCAGGTTCCAGCGCGGGATCCAGGCCAGCAACGCCAACGGCAGCATGACCAGAATGGCCAGGCGCAAGTCGAAACGAAAACCGATGCCCAGGGTTGTCAGGACGGCATTTTCTTCACTCAGGGCTTTGGCGTCAAAACCGGAAAAGCCGAAAAAGAACACCACCCGCAGCAGTGCAAACAGCACAAACGCGATCGCTGTTGCGCCTAGCCAGTAATGCAAACGTCTCGATTTCAGCCAGCCCATCGATGTTTCCCTATTAAGAGTTTCGTTAAATTTCAAACGGAATGGTTTCGCAGTGGACCGCGCGGCCGGATGAGCCGGCGATACGCCCAGCGTGTCCCCAGCACCAACAGTGCCAGGCAGCAATACAGGCCCAGCAGCGGATCAATCAGGTAATCCCAATAGTTTTGGGACGGTTTGATCCCGGCGATGAAGGCCAGGGTCGCGCAGGTCAACATCACGACAGCCAGGTAATTGCGCAGGTAAAACGCGCCAAACGTAAGCATCGCGATAACAAACAGCAGGGGGCGCGGGCTGAAACCCCGCCGGTAAGGATCCAGCTCACTCAAGCCCAGGGTTGCCGGGTACAGCACCAGGGCCATCACGGCGAAGAGGAGCAATACGCAGATGTGACCACCGTGCTGTGCGGGCGGCAACACCTCCAATCGACGCAAACAGCCCCACCCCATGAACACTAATGAAGTGATCGCAAGGTCATCAATATGGCTGCGCAAGTAAGCGGCCAGCGATATCCCGCCCAGCGGTATGAAACTGGCGGCCAGCAATGCAACGAGCAGTGCGATGCGCCAGCCCCTGTTCAGGCCAAAAGACGGCAGCACCAGAAAGATGATCATCGCGAAGCTGAGATGGGCTTGCCAAAGACTAATCATTTGAGACGCTCGGACAGCCACGCATCGTTAAAGGTGACGTGTTTGATGAAGGTGTTGTTCCAGGAATAGACCAAGTGATACATCCCATCCGGACTGCGGATGAAGTAGGGGTATTCATATTCAAACTCACACCTGTCGTTTTTACAGACACGGTTGTCGAGGTTGGCGAGGAATTGCGCCTCCAGCGGTTGGCGCAACTTGCCACTGGATCCTCGGAACTCAATCCCGATGATTTCCTTGTAGGCGAGGGGTGAAAACGGGTCGCCCTCGGGATCCGGTGATTTGTCCAGATCGTGCACCAAACGCCAATCTTCCATTTTCGCATCGGTGAGATAAAGGCTCAGCTTGAAGCGCCCCTCCTGCAGATCATTGAGCGCTACCAGCATCCCGTGTTCGGGTGTCGCAACGGCCGCCAAAGAGGAATTGGGGTTTGAAGGATCGAGCGGATAAGGTTCGCTCCAGGTTTGCCCGGCATCCTCGGTGCGGCTCGCCAGGACTCGGTGATGGGTTTCGCCGGCGTAGCGCAACAACGCGATACCGCGCTGACCGTCCAGCGGAACGACTGCGGGTTGCAACGAATGATTGCCGTGGCTGATGCGGTATTTATCGATCACTTCGCCGTCTGCGCTCAAGTACAGGTACTCGGCAAACTTGCCCAGAAATTCGTGGTAGACCGGCAAACCGATGGAACCGTCGACATGAAACACCGGTGCCGACCGGACCAGGGTACTGATGTTCAGAAAGGGTGAAGTGATCAATTGGCGCGGTGCCGACCAATTCACACCAAAGTCATCTGAAACCATCACATTGACCGCGCTACCGGCCCAGCCGCCCATGGATACGGAGACGTAGAACAGCCACAGGCGGTTGTCCGGCGCCAGTGCAATGACCGGATTGCCCAGTTTGCGGATGTATTTTCGAGTACTTTGCTGGGTCGAATCGCGGGTCGCCATGACCTGTTCCTCCCCCCATTCACCGGTGCTGACGTTGAAACGGGCGGAGCGCACCTGCACATCGGCTGCGCCTTCGCGAGAGCCGGCGAACCAGACCGCCATCAGGCTACCGTCAGGCAAGGCAGTGATTGCTGAGGAATGCACGAAGTCCACCAACCCGGAGGAGGCGAAACGGCTGGTGTAAATGGGCTTGGCCGCTTCATCCTTCACAGCCGAAACCGGACTTATCAGGGCAAAGGAAGAATGCTTGGGGGCCGGGTGGGTGAGCCATGCGCCGGCAAAGAGGCAGCCAAGGGCAAGGTAAACACAGAGGGCAGGAAGGCTGGGAAACTTTTTGCGCATAATTAAGACTTTGGCATCTCATGGCCCGATAAAGCGCGCAAGCTAACACTCGCTAGTACAAAATCGGTTTTTATGAATTTTTATACTGTAACCGGTTATTTGTAGCATGTTGGCCCGACGGCCTACAAAGACTGATTGAGTCGCTGACACTCCCGTTCTATAGGGGTTTCGCTTCGGTCCGATACTCGTCAGCCAGCTTTGCCGCTGGTCGCAAAGATGGATTTGAACAGGGACGAACCAGAAAAGGAAGCTGAATAACCGGTTGAATTCACAATCGCTCCCGCCAGAGAGGCAGGGAGCGGCCTAAAGCAACCGTGGAGATACCGCCATTTGTTCAATCGAACAATGTCCTACCCCATTTGCAGGGTCATCACTTAACAGAGAGCACCGTTGTGACGGCGGGACCGCTTCTGGGCGAAACCAGACTGATGCGAAAGACTGTAATCGGCCCAAAGAAACTATTTGCGCGCTAGTTATTGATTAGCTGTGTTCAGGTTTTTCTGCACATTTGATCCAGATGTCAAGCTCTGTAATCATTTTGTTGACTTCGCTATCTTCCCTTTCCGATGGCCGAATAATTGCGTTCCAGGCGATGTCCAGCCCTTCGTTCAGGGCTGCCCACGCAAGCTCCCCACGCTCAAGGCTGGGGGTCACCAAATCGCGTTGCAATATGCTGATTCCGTATCCCGAGCGAACCAGTTCGACTATGGCTTCGATCAACTCCACCGTGATCATACGGCGCGGCAAGATGCTGGCGGGGGCGAAGAACCGATCATATTCCCAACCACTTGCGCGATCAGTTGAGTAGGTCACCAGGTTGTAGGTTTTGAAGTCTTCGGCATAAATGTTTTGCCTTCCTGCAAGGGGATGATCGGTTGCCATGATCGCAATCAAGTCGTCCCGGAAGAGTGGCAGTTTTGCTACACCACTCGGCACCATGCCGTCATCGATGATGGACACATCAAGCCGTCCTTGCATCAGGCTCGCGTAAACGTCATTACGGGGCACGGTCACCAGTGTGATTTCGATGTCTGGCCGGAGACTTGAGTAGTGCTTGATGAATTTTGGAATCCAGCGAAACGGGCCGTAGGAGGTGACACCCATGCGCACAAACGCCGTGACGCCACCGGCCATGGACCTGGCCTCAGACTCAGCTTCATTCAGTATCGCAATGATGTCTTTGGCCGCCCTTTCCAGGCGTACGCCGGCAGGGCTGAGTCTTAGTTTTCCGCCTGATCTTTCTGTCAGGCTTACACCCAGCCGTCGCTCGGCTTCGCGTAGGCGATGACTGACGGCTGAAGGTGTCAGCCATAAACGCTCGGCAACCGCTGTTACCGAATCGACTTCCGAGAGGGTTTGCAACATCACAAGGTGATCCAGCGTGAGTCTCATGGCGAGCGACCTGAAAATAATTCACAAAATTGCGTAAAATTATGAGCGTGACTTGATTTTGGTGCCGATGCAATCTGAATCCAGCAGATCCACCGGAGACCAATAAAAATGACAACCCTGCCTTTTACACCTGCGCTAACCCTGGGCGATATCATCGATCTAGAGCGCTACCCTATTACTGATCGCACCAACTTCGCTTATCTTGCATTGGTCACTCAAAGTCAGTCTTTGCTGGGGCAAGAGGGCGTTGCGATCTTCCCGGGTTTCGTTCGCAATCCATCGGTTGTCGCGATGGCTGATCAGACGCTTGCCTTGCACTCGCGCATGTTTCATTTTCGGGAAAACCACACGGTTTATTTCAAACCCCAAGATGAAAGCGTTGATCCAGAACATCCGCTACGACGGTTGATGAACACGGCAAAAGACACCGTTGCGTATGCAGATATTCCTGCCGACCATTTAATCAGGCAGATCTATGAGTCGGACGAAGTGCTTTCTTTCATCAAAGATGTTTTGGACCTGGACGCGCTCTATCGTCATGCCGATCCGTTAGCCGCCCTTAACTTGCAGGGCTTCACGGCGGGGCAGGAGTTGGGATGGCACTTTGATCGTTCCGACTTCAGCGTCACGCTGTCCCTTCAGGCGGCGAGCGCCGGGGGGGATTTTGAGTACGTGCGCATGCTGCGCAATGAAAACGACGATTGCTATGACGCGGTCAGACAATTCCTCGATGATCCGAACACACAGCAGATAGAAGTTCTGCCTCAAGTGCCCGGCACCCTGACATTGTTCCGTGGCCGCTATTCATTGCATCGGGTGACGCCGGTGGCAGGGGACCGGCTGAGGCTCAATGCAGTGTTCGCGTACGTGGACCAGCCCAACGTTGAATTCAGTGCCTATGCCCGCCAGTTGTTCTACGGGCGTACCTCGGTAGATCCATTGGTTTAAGTTTCGCCAAAAACAATAAAAGCAATTGATCCACTTCTTCGCTTCACATGTTTGCGCACGCACCTGTCCATGCTAATTCTGATGGGCTCGTTTGCTCCTGTGTCGCACACAACAGTTCGCTGCCCCCAATAATAATGATTCGGAGCGTCTGATTATGAAAAACAGGAAGAGTTTGCTGGCCTCGTTACTCACCCTTGGCTTGCTCGTCGGTAGTGCTTCAAGCCAGGCTTCAGGATGGTGTGAATCGGGCAAGCCGGTGAAATTTGCCGGTCTGAATTGGGAGAGCGGGATGCTCCTTACCGACATCATGATGATCGTGCTCAAGGAGGGCTATGGCTGTGCAACAGATCAGTTGGTGGGTAACACCATCATTCTTGAGACTGCTTTGGCCGGCAACGACATTCAAGTGTTTGGCGAAGAGTGGATGGAGCGTAGCGAAGTCTGGAAAAAAGCTGCGGCCGCCGGAAAGGTCGTCGGGGTCGGTGCTCCGATCATCGGTGCGACTCAGGGCTGGTATGTACCGCGTTATGTTGTTGAGGGGGACGCAAAGCGCAATAAGCCAGCACCCGCACCAGACCTCAAAACAGTCTCTGACCTGAGCAAATACCCGAAGATTTTTCGAGATTCGGAGGAACCGTCTAAAGGGCGCTTCTATAACTGCCCTGCTGGTTGGATTTGTGAGCAGGACAATACCGAGATGTTGAAAGAGTACGGTCTTGAAAACACCTTCACGAATTTCCGTCCGGGAACCGGTGCCGCATTGGATGCCGCGGTCCTGTCCAGCTATAAACGCGGTGAGCCAGTCCTGTTCTACTACTGGTCACCGACTCCGCTAATGGGGCAGATCGATGCGATAAGACTGGAAGAAAAGACCGGGGCCAACAAAAACGTCATTACCATGGTTGGACTCTCCACGCCTTTTCATGAACAGGCTCCCGAACTGGTCGCGGTGCTGGAGAAGGTCAATATTCCTATCGATGTGCTGAACCAGAACCTGGCGAGGATGACCAAGGAGCGCATTGAGTCACCGAAGTTGGCCAGGATCTTCCTTAAGGAGCACCCGGAAGTCTGGCGTGCCTGGGTCGATGAAGTCGCTGCAAAAAAGATCCAGGCATCACTCTGATCGGCCACTGAGGGCAAGGACGCCCGCTCTTTTTAACGCCCCTCTGAGCGGCGAACCCGCCCACTTTAAAGTGGGCGGACTTACCAAACGCCAATGCGATCGTGCCTTGGTTTGCTTAACGAATGCCGGCGCCCGCCAGGGACTCCGACGACCACTGCGCCTTGGAGAGCGGATCGATGTATTTGATGCCGCCGTACGGGCCCACTACACCGTTGATGTTGTAGGAACCGCCCACCAGGTCATAGATCATGAACGGGGTAGAGTCAGGAACCTGCTTGTCATAGCTTTGGCTGAGGAAGGCAAACGAACCACGGTAGAGCTGACCACGGGCGTCATATTGATCCGAGGCCAAAGCGGTCCAGCTGTCTTCGTCAAGGTAGAAGCGACGCTTCTGGTAGATGTGACGAGCGCCGGCCTTGAGGTTGCCCTCGACCACCCATACACGGTGTTTTTCCCAACGCACGAACTCTGGGGCCAGGTGGTTCGGAGTCGTGATCGACTTCGGATCCTGGACGTAGGTCAGCTTGTAGGTGTTGTACGGCACGATCATTTCCTGCTTGCCGACCAACTTCCAGTCGTAGCGATCCAGCGCACCGTTGAACACGAAGACGTCGTCGTAAGTGCCTGCACCCGAAGTGCCTGGGTTGGGCGTGTCGTAGGCCAGGTTCGGCGCCAGCTTGACCCGGCGCTGGCCCGGCAGGTACTGCCAGGCGCGACGTGGCTGTTGCAAGGGGTTGGCGGCGTCCTTGAGCATCATCGCTTCGCCGGCACGGCGTGAAGGACCGGTGTACGACAGCTTCATCTGGTAGTACACGTCGGCACTGCTGATCGGCTGCGCCAGGTTTTCGTAGATCGGGTAGGAAATGAACGCCTGTCCGGTGGTCGCCAGGCTTGGAACACCGGCGGAGTCAACGTTCCAGGAATCGTACTTGGAGCTGATGCTCACGCCCTGATAACGCAGCAGGAAGTTCCACATCGCTTCGTTACCCGACTGCGGGATCGGGAATGGTACGCCCGGCAGTACGTTGTCGATGGCCAGGCCACCTTCAAGGGACTTGGCGCCGGTGGCGTTTTTCACGCCGTTATCGAGGATCGCTTGAGGCAGCGAGACGGTACGGTGAGTCGGGTACACCTCGACCTTGAACGTCGGGAAACGCTTGGCCAGTTCCGCCGTGGTGGCACTGAGCAGGCCCTTGTACTGATCGACGTTTTTGCCGTCGATGACCAGCACCGGTTTTTCATTGGCAAACGGGTCCGGACGCATGCTGTCGCCGACCTTGAAACTGGCCGGTGCGGTGGTCAGGCCGCCGGCATAGGCGGGGATGGAGCCATCGGCATTACCGGCTTTTTCAGCGCCGACCAGGGTCAGGTTGGCGCCCAGTTTGGCGGCGTCTTGAGCCGATACTGCGGCGTGGGCCTGGGCGGCGACGATCATCGCCAGCGAGGCGGCCAACACGGTTTGTGCACATTTCACGTTATCGTTCTCCTGCTTACGTTGAGTAAGCGAGCGGTGAATCAGAAGGTTGTTTTCATCGTCAGGTAAACAGCGCCACGATCCTCGGTCGTTGCACCACCACCGGAGAAGGACGAGTAGCCACCGGCGTAACAGGCGTAGTTTTCGTTGCCACTAAAGGCGTTCGGCGTCGAGCCATCGCCACCGTTCGGGCCGGTGCTTACGCCACTGGTATTGCACTTGTCGGTTTGGCCGAAGGCGTCCACGTACTTCAGGTCGACAAAGTATTTGTTGTACACAATGGCACCGACGCCGATGGCGTAGTTGCCGGTGTCCTTGGCACCGCCACCGGACACCGGCGACACGCCGTCCAGGCCGACGTTGACGGACACTGGCGCGTTGAGGTCGACACCGGGGAATACCTGGTACCAGGTCGGGGTGAAGTTGACCGCCAGGCCCCAGTTGTCCCGGGTCGGCTGGTCGATGCCGCGATAGGTGCCTTTGCCTTTGTAGAGAGCTTCATTCTTGTCATCGAGGCTCAGCAGGTTGCTGTAGTACAGTTCGGCCAGCAGGGTGGCCGAATCGGACAGCGGTGTTTTCGGCAGGGTCAACAGACCGTTAAGGGTCCAGTGCAAGGTGTCGCCGGTGGCGCTCATGCTGTCGCCGCGGCTCGGGGTGTCGTAGATCACACCGGTGGAAGCGGTGCGCGCCGGCAACAGGCCGAGGCCCTGGCCCAGGCCCAGCGGGCTGGTGGTGCTGACGATGGCCGGGATACTGGCCAGCGGCATGTTGTGACGGATGTTCAGGTCCGAACCCACACTGATACCACCGACATCCTTGGACAGGCTCAGACCGGCAATCTTGATGTTGTCGGCATAGGCCAGTTGATAGGTGGCGGTGCTCAACGAGTTGAGCGTGTTGACCACTGCCGGCACTTGCCCGGCTGGGCGGGTGCCGTTCGGGTTGGCCGAGGAGATGCCTCTGGCATCCAGCCAGGCTTGCGGCAGGATTTCTGAGGTTTCGCGGTAGTAGACGCCAAGGGTCCCGTCCAGCCAGGCCGGCGACCACTTGGCCATCACGCCCCAGTCGCCGCTGTTGTGCGGTTCCAAGTCATTGCCCCGACGTACGTTGGTCAACGCGTCGCACGGTGCCAGGCCACACCCCAACGGGCTGCCCGGAACCACGGCATTGGTATTGCCCAACAGGAACGATTTGGCGCCAAAGCCCACCAGGTCGGAACCACCGTAGTAGGTGCCCGCTTCCGGCAGGCGAGCGGCGTCCCAATCCAGGAAGTACTGGGCACCCACGGTCACCTCGGGGTTGACGGTGAACGTCATCGACAACTGGTTGCGCGGAACGAACAGCTCCTTGGCTTCCGTGCCCGGCGATGCAGCCAGTTTGGCCAGGTCGAGGCCGGACTGGCCGTAGCTGATCGAGTGCACCGGGTTGAGAATGGTCTCGCCCCAGAACACGTTGTGCTGACCGGCCTTGGCGCTGAACAAAGACTCCTCGCCCACTTCGGTGCTGTAGAACACGAACGCATCGAGAATTTCGCCCGACGGACCGCTGTAATAACGCTGGGCATAGTTGCTCAGGTGCGGGCTGCCAAAACCGACGTTGTCGTTGGTGACGGGGGCCAGGCGTGGATCGTTGGCGACCAGGCCGGAGCGTGAGTCATTGCCGTTCACGAACGGGTTGGAGTTGGAGCCGGTGTTGTCATACGCCTTGTCGTACCAGCTGGCGGCACTGACGCGAAAGCCCATGGCGTTTTTGTAGACCACGTCCATTTCGGTCAGCAGGTCGACACGGTTGGTGATGTTGGTGCCGGACTTGCGGAAGTTGTAATCGCCATCGTTGTTGTTTGGCGTTCCCAACATGCGCTTGTCAGCACTTTCGGTGCGCACACCGTAGTTGTACTTGATGGTGTTATCGATACGCGCGGTCCAGTCCGGGTTGCCCGTATCCAGTTCAACCGCCTGGGCGGTCGGTATGGAAGCCGCCAGGATGGCCGAAGCCAGCAAGGTGTAACGCGAAACCGTGAAGCCTTGGTACTTATTGTTGTGCATTGCGTGTCTCCACCTGCTTGTAATTTTTACAAGCGTAGCGACACTCCCGCACTCTGCTCCCCGGACTTTCCTTGATGACACCCTTTGACGGGTTAAGGACGTTGATCGCTTTGATGGTCATGGTGTCGCTTCCTTGTTGTTGTAGAACCCGTGCGCGCGTTTGCAGGCGGCAAAAATGCACGCATCGGACAAACAACAAAAGGAATAAATAATTATCTAATTATACTCTTTGGATATATCAGTTGTTAAAGCCAAAGCCTCGCTGGTTAAACTGAGTTCGGATTCGGAGTAAAAAATTCACAGATAAGCGGTATTGAATTAAATACTTCACTGGTCTAGTCTCGATCCTGCGTTTTACGAAATCAGCTGTTAGCACCTAAAAAATAAACATCGGGAGCAAACATGAAAGCGAAATTGATGTTGGGATTGTTCATGACGGCCGCAGTTTCTCTGCCGGCCTGGGCCGCTGACTGGACCGTGGGTGCTAACGTCGGTAACGTGCCTTGGGAGTTTCAGGATTCCAAAGGTGAGTTCGTCGGCTTCGAAGTCGATGTTGTAAAAGAGGTAGCCAAACGCGCCGGAAAAAGCGTCGAGTTCGTCAACATTCCATTCAACGGCCTGTTCAGTGCCGTGCAATCCAAACGTGTCGACATCGCTATTTCATCCATCACCATCACCCCGAAACGTCTCGAGTCGGTAGCCTTTGCGCAGCCATACTTCGACAGCGACCAGTCCCTCACCGCACTGACCACGTCCAAGGTCAAGAGCCTGGCCGATATGAACGGCAAGGTTGTGGGCGTCGACACCGGCTCGACCGGTGATATGTGGATAGGCCAACACAAAGACGAGTACAAGTTCGCCGATGTTTCGCGTTACGAAGGGCTTTCTCCGGCCATGCTCGATCTGGGCTCGGGGCGAATCGATGGCTACCTCAGCGACATTCCGGCGGTGCTCTATTACATCAAGGACAAGCCGCAGTATTCCATCGTTGCGCGAATTCCCACCGGCGAACGCTATTCGCTGATGCACGCTAAAGGCTGGGACATGAGCGATCAGGTCAACAACATCATCAGCAAGATGAAAGAAGACGGCACGCTCGGAAAAATCCACAAACAGTGGTTCGGTACCGAAGCCAATAAAGATTCGAGCACCCTGCAGGTGACCGCTGTCCTCAAGTAAGCCTTGCCGATAATGCGTGAAAGTGGCGACACCAGTTCGCCACTTGTATTGACCGAGGTAACCCATGGATCTTTTACAGACTTTCTTTAACTGGAACGTGCTCGTCGAGTCGCTTCCGCTGATGATGCGCGGTCTGGGCGTGACCATTTTGCTGGGGGCGGTGAGTATTGCCCTGGGCCTGGTGGGCGGCCTTTTGCTGGCATTGCTGCGGTTGTACTCCTACGCACCGGTTCGAGCACTTGCGCGTATCTACATCGATATCATGCGCTCCATTCCGCTGCTGGTTTTGCTGGTGCTGATCTATTACGCGCTGCCTTTTGTCGGCATTCGGCTGTCATCTTTTGCGGCCGCCGCCAGCGCACTCTCGCTGGTCTCATGCGCCTACAGCGCGGAGATTTTTCGTTCGGGCATCGAAGCCATTCCCCGGGGGCAGTTCGAAGCATCGGCCTCTCAGGGCATGAGTTTTTTCAACACCATGCGCGACGTCATTTTGCCGCAGGCCATCCGCATCGTCATGCCGCCCATGACCAGCAATTGCATCAATGTCATGAAAGATACGGCGCTCGCCTCAGTGGTAGCGATGCCCGACTTGCTGAAGCAGGCCACCCAGGCGCAGGCACTGGCGGCCAATCCGACGCCGCTGGTAGGGGCCGCGTTGCTGTACCTGTTGCTGCTGTTGCCCTTGGTACAAATGGTCAGCTGGGTTGAACGTCGCAACGCCTCTGGAGGAAAAACCGCATGAGCACGTTGATCGACATTGAAAAACTCGACAAGTACTACGGCAACTTCAAGGCGTTGAGCGATATCAACCTGCAGGTTGAAGAAGGCGAAGTGGTGGTCATTCTTGGCCCGTCCGGCTCGGGAAAATCGACCTTGATCCGCTGCATCAATCTGCTTGAGAACTACCAGCAAGGGCATATCCGCGTGGCGGGTGAGCGGGTTGAAAGCGGTCCGCGACTGGCCGCCATCCGCAGTGAAGTGGGCATGGTGTTTCAGAGCTTCAATCTCTATCCGCACCTCACTGTGCTCGACAATGTATCGCTGGCGCCGATCCGTGTGCGCGGTCTGAGTCGGCGTGATGCCCATGCCAGAGCCAAGGAACTCCTGGTGAAGGTCGGCATGGGCGATCATGCGCACAAATACCCCAGCCAATTGTCCGGCGGCCAACAGCAACGTGTTGCCATTGCCCGCACCATGGCCATGGAGCCCCGCGCGATTCTGTTCGACGAACCGACTTCGGCACTGGACCCGGAAATGGTGGGCGAGGTCCTCGACGTCATGCAAAACCTCGCTCGTTCCGGCGTCACGATGGTCGTGGTCACTCACGAAATGGGTTTTGCCCGTCGGGTCGCCGACCGGGTGATCTTCATGGAAAGCGGACGCATTGTTGAGCAGAACACCCCGGAACCGTTTTTTACCGCACCGCAGGAACCCCGCACACAAGCGTTCCTGCAGGCCATCTTGCATCATTGATTCAGACTGGAGAAAAGTAGAGTGAATCCTCTCGATATTGATTACGTTCGCAAGCAATTTCCAGGTCTCGCCGGCGGTTATGCGTACATGGATAACGCCGGTGGCTCAATGGTGCTGAGCACCGTGGCCGAGCGGGTCAGCGATTACCTGCTCAACAGCAGCGTGCAACTGGGCGCTTCCTACCAGGCTTCTGTCGACGCCGGTGAGCGCGTGATGCAAGCGCGTCACGCGGTGATGCAATTGATCAACGCCGAGCATCCCGAAGAAGTGATCATGGGCGGCTCTACCACCCACTTGCTGCAAATTCTGTGTCGTGCCATCGCTCCGTCAATCGTTGCGGGCGATGAGATCATCGTCACCAATTGCGATCACGAAGCGAACATCGGCCCATGGGTCAGGCTTTGCGAAAGCCGTGGTGCGACCCTGCGTGTGTGGGAGGTCAACCCTGATAGTTGCGAGCTTGAACTGGATGACCTGCAGGTCCTGCTCAATCACAACACCCGTTATGTGGCCATGACCCACACCTCGAATATTCTCGGTTCGGTCAATCCAGTGGCCGAGGTTGCGCGGCGTGTCCATGCGGCAGGCGCCAAGCTGTGCGTGGACGCCGTCGCTTATGCGCCACACCGTCTGGTGGATGTGCAGGCCAGCGGCGCCGATTTCTACGTCTACAGCTTCTACAAAACCTTCGGTCCGCACTTCGCTGTGCTGTGGGGACGTCGGTATCTGTTGCTGGAGTTGCCGAGCCTCAACCATTTCTTTATCGGCCAGGACGTAGTGCCTTACAAATTGCAGCCCGGTAACGTCAACTATGAGTTGTCCTTCGGCTGCATCGGCATTTGCGATTACCTGCTCGACATCAGCACCCGGATTGGCGCCGAAGGCAGCGAGCGTAAACGCATGCAGGCGGCTTTCGATGCCTTCGAAGTGCAGGAAGATCTGCTCGCCGAGCGTTTGCTGGCGTTTTTACGTCAGCGCGAGGGTGTGCGAATCATCGGCAAGTCCCATACACGCCATCGGGTGCCTACGATCAGTTTCGTGGTCGAGGGCGTTCAGTCCGAAGCGGTAGTGCGCAGGGTCGATGAGCACCGGATCGGTATCCGTTTTGGTGATTTCTATGCGCGGCGACTGATCGAAGCCCTTGGGCTGGACCGGTTTGGCGGGGTAGTGCGGGTGTCGTTGGCGCATTACAACACGCTGGAAGAAGTCGACCGGCTCATCACTGCGCTGGATCAAGCCATCACGGCGTTACGTTGATCGACGCACACACTTTTAATTTTTACGAGCCTTCCCTATGGCCTTACCTGAAACCCTTGCAGAGCTGCGTGACAATATCGCCGCCCAGCACGAACAACTGACAGGTCGCCTGCGCGATGCGGCACGATTCCTGATCGACAACCCGCATGAGGTCGCACTCAGCACGGTGGCCGAACTGGGTAAGCGTTCAAACATCGCACCTTCGGCTTATATTCGGCTGGCACAGGCCCTTGGCTTTTCAGGTTTCAAGGATTTGCAGCGGTTGTTCCGCGCACCGCTGCAACAGGCTGCCGACACCCACTATAGCGAGCGAATCCGCCACTACGGCGGTGAAACCTTGCTGGAAGATCCAAGTGATGTCGGCGGGATTCTGCGGGAATTCAGCCAGGCCAATATCGTTTCTCTGGAGCACCTGGCGGAGGGCGGCGAACAGGCCAATATCGAAGCCGCTATCGCCCACTTGCAAGCCGCTCGCACCACCTTCGTCATCGGCATGCGCCGCGCGTTTCCGGTGGCTGCGTACCTCAGTTATGCGTTGAGCCGCGTTGGTCAGCGCACCGTGCACATCAGTGGCGCGGGCGGCACGTTGCCCGAACAGGTCAGTGCGATTGCCGATGATGATCTGTTGATCGCCGTCAGCTTTCCGCCGTACGCCCGTGACACCGTTGAGGCCTGTCGTCAGGCGAGGGAAGCGGGTGTGACGCTGGTTGCGATCACTGACAGCGTTCTCAGCCCTATCGGGCAGATGGCCGATACGGTCATTGAGGTCAACGACGCCGAGTTACTGGGCTTTCGTTCTCTCACGGCTTCGTTCTGCATTGCCCAAACCCTGGCCATGGGGCTGGCCTTTCGCGAGTGGGGTTCCCTGAGTCATGACCGGTTGAACGATATCGACTGTTAAACCCCAGTTTTTACCCTTGATCCAATAGCCAGAATTTCAGGAGTACATCCCGATGGTTTCACCTGCCCGCGATTTGATCGGTTACGGTAAAAAACGCCCCCAAGGCACTTGGCCCAATGGTGCGCGTCTGGCCATCAGCCTCGTCATTAACTACGAAGAAGGTTCCGAGCGCTCGCTGGCCATGGGCGACCCGGACCAGGAGTCGATGACCGAATGGGGCAGCTATTCAATACCCGACGGCACCCGCAATCTGGCGATGGAGTCGATGTATGAGTACGGTTCCCGCGTCGGGATCTGGCGAATTCTGGATATCCTCGACCAACAATCGGTTCGCGCGACGTTTCATGCCTGCGCAGTTGCGTTTGAGCAGAACCCCGATGTCGCCCATGCGGCGGTAGCCGGTGGTCATGAAATTTGCAGCCACGGCTATCGCTGGGAGGAAGTCTTTCGCCTGACCGAAGAGCAGGAGCGTGAACACATGCGCCTGGCGATCGAGTCATTCGAGCGCACCTGTGGCAAGCGTCCTGTTGGCTGGTATTGCCGGTATGGTGCCAGCGTCAACACACGTCGGCTGGTCGTGGAAGAGGGCGGCTTTCTCTACGATTCCGATGCCTACAACGACGATGTTCCCTACTTTGTCGAGGTCGAGGGTCAGCGTCACCTCGTGGTGCCTTACACCGCCGACGTGAACGATTTTCGCTACTGGAACTCGCCGGGTCTGTCCCAGGCATCGGACTTTTTCGAGTACATGAAAGAAAGCTTCGAGGTCCTTTATGAGGAGTCCGCTGAAGGCCCCCGCATGATGTCGATCGGGTTGCACCCACGCATGGTGGGCCGTCCCGGGCGGGTGAGGGCGATCAAGCAATTCATCGAATATGCCAGGCAACACGGTGGGGTCTGGTTCGCTACACGAGAAGAAATCGCGCGTGCCTGGCTTGAACGAGCTTGATTGAGTGGCACCCACGAGCAGGCGCTGGACGAGGTGCTGGTTAACCAAGCCGGTATTCGACACCGTTTCTACAGTGGTCTGGGACATGTTGAAAACCACGGGCGTAGGCACGCGCCGCCTGACCGGCTGGGGCCGGTTACTTCTGGAAGAGGCCTGATATGCAACCTTTTGATACGGTGATTCGCAACGCGCGCGTGGTAACCGCCGCGGACACGTTCACCAGCGATATCGGTATTCGTGATGGGCGCATCGTCTCCCTTGGCCTGGACCTGCCGCAAGGTCACCAGGAAATCGACGCGGCAGGCCGGCATGTCACCCCCGGTGGCATCGACAGCCACGTGCACCTCGACCAGCCGACTGGCGACGGCTCGGTGATGGCCGATGACTTCTTCAGCGGCACGGTCTCGGCGGCCTGCGGCGGCACCACCACCGTCATCCCGTTCGCCTGCCAGCAGAAGGGCGAAAGCCTGCGCTCTGCCGTCGATGACTACCACCGTCGGGCGGGTAACAAGCCGGTGATCGATTATGCCTTCCACCTGATCGTCACCGACCCCACCCCGCAGGTGCTGCGTGAAGAACTGCCGGCCTTGATTGCTGAAGGCTATACATCGTTCAAGATCTACATGACCTACGATGCGCTGAAGCTGGGCGACCGGGAGATTCTCGAGACGTTGTCGGTCGCGCGCCGTGAGGGCGCCATGGTGATGCTTCACGCCGAGAACAGCGATTGCATCGCCTGGCTTACCGAGCGACTACTGGCGGCCGGGCTGACTGCGCCGCGCTACCACAGCGCGTCGCGGCCGATGCTGGTGGAACGCGAAGCGACCCATCGTGCCATCGCCCTTGCCGAGCTGGTGGACGTGCCGATCCTGATCGTGCACGTGTCGGGTCGCGAGGCCGTGGAGCAGATTCGCTGGGCCCAGAGCCAGGGGTTGAAGGTGTACGCAGAAACCTGTCCGCAGTACCTGTTCCTGACCGCCGACTCGCTGGGGTGTGACGACAGCTTCGAAGGTGCCAAATGCATCTGCAGCCCGCCGCCGCGCGATGCCGCAAACCAGCAGGTGATCTGGGATGGGCTGGAGAACGGCTCATTCGAGATTTTCTCGTCAGACCACGCACCCTTTCGCTTCGATGGCCCGAATGGCAAGAAGGCCCACGGTGAAGAGGTGTCGTTCGACCAGATCGCCAACGGCATTCCCGGTGTCGAAACCCGCATGGCACTGCTCTGGTCCGAAGGCGTGCGCAGTGGGCGCCTTACCCCGCAAAGCTTTGTTGCGCTGACTTCCACTAATGCCGCCAAGATGTATGGGCTGTATCCGCGCAAGGGCAGCATCGCTATTGGTGCTGATGCCGACCTGGTGATCTGGAACGAAGGTGAGTCGGTGCAGCTGTGCAACGAAATGCTGCACCACAACGTCGATTACACGCCTTACGCCGGCATGACGCTGAGCGCCTGGCCGGCCATGACCCTGTCTCGCGGTGAGGTGGTCTGGGACGGCGAGCCGCGCGGTGAGGCTGGTCGCGGCCAGTTTCTGCCGTGCGAGCGCCCGGCGCCCGCGCAACGGCGCCGACGTAAGACTGAGTTGCCATTGTGAGTGCGGTCGCGCAGGTGGCCGCCATCCTGATTCGTGGTTGGCGTGAGGGGCGCCAACAACCGTTGCCAACCCTGGAACTGGCTAGCGAAGCCGAAGCCTATGCCGTGCAGCACCAGGTAGCGGATGCCCTCGGCTGGTTTGCCTCCGGGCCGCCAGCGGCCTGGAAACTGGGCGGCGCTCCGGGAGGGCTGATCAGCGCCGCCGGGGTACCGGCAATGGCGGTACACCCGTCGGGTTGGCAGGTTCCGCCGGGCGATGCCTTCGGTTTCGGGATCGAGGGAGAACTGATCGTGCGCCTGTCGCGCGACCTCGACCAGCACACTGATCTGGCCATGGCCTGTGCGGCGGTCGATGTGTGGATGCCAGGCATCGAACTGTGTGGCACGCGCTGGCTGCAGGGCGATCAGGCCGCGCCACTGCTTCGGCTGGCCGACCAGCAACTCAACCGCGCTCTGGTACTCGGTGCACCGCAAACGCTGGGGGAAATGCCGGATTGGTCAAGACAACAGGTGGCGTTGCGGGTGGCTGGGGAGCCTGAGTTCGTCGGCGTTGGCAGCCATCCATTCGGTGAGCCGCTGAGTTCGCTGCCGTGGCTGGCGCGTCACGCTGCAGCACTGGGCACCCCCTTGCGAGCCGATGACCTGGTGGCTTGTGGTAGCTGGACCGGAATCTACTGGGCGTCGGCGGGGGTTCAAGTGGAAGTTGAGTTTGCCGGGATAGGAAGGGTTTCCTTGTCGACTTGATGCGTTACGGTGGGGTCTGGTTCGCCACGCGTGAAGAAATCGCCAGTGCCTGGCTGGAGCGCAGTTAATGGCCGTGGTCGCAGGGATTTGAATTGCACGGCGTTGCCCGGCAGAATCGCCTCCCGATCTGGCTAAGGTGCCGGGCGTTTGTGGTGAAAAGGAATAGCAGTTGAACGAACAGACATTGTCCATGCGCCTGGAGCGCGTGGCAGCCCATGTGCCGGCAGGTGCGCGCCTGGCCGATATCGGTTCGGATCACGGCTACCTGCCGGTAGCGTTGATGCGCCGGGGTGTCATCGAAGCGGCGGTGGCCGGCGAAGTGGCATTGACGCCTTTTCGCTCGGCCGAGCGCACCGTGCGCGAGAACGACTTCGACCAGCAGATCACCGTGCGCCTGGCCAATGGCCTGGCGGCGATCGAGCCGGGAGACGGGATCACCGCGATTAGCATCTGTGGCATGGGCGGCGAGACGATTCGCGACATTCTCGACAACGGCAAGGCGCACCTGAGTGGCCAGGAGCGTCTGATCCTGCAGCCCAACGGAGGCGAGCAGCCGCTGCGCCAATGGCTAATGGACAATGGCTACCGCATCCTCTGCGAGGAATTGCTGCGGGAAAACTGTTTCGACTACGAAATCATCGTCGCCGAGCGCGACGGGCCGGTAATGTACACCGACGAGGAACTGTATTTCGGCCCGCTGCAGATGCAGGCCCGCAGCCCCGCGTTCCTGATCAAGTGGCAGCGCATATTGCGCGAGAAGCACAAGACCCTGAGTCACTTCGCCCGGGCGCGGCAGGCCGTGCCCGAGGAAAAGGTGCAGGACATCGCCCGGCAGGCCCGGTGGATCACCGAGTTGCTGGTTTGAAAAGGAGGCGCCAATTAGCCTGTCTCAAGCCGAGGCTAATAGAGTGTTGCACTTACATTCCTGACTAGCCCAATTTTGAAAAATCAATGTCCATTGAGCCGGCCCTGTCGCTATATTTTAGGTTAGGTATTGATTGCCCACTATTGAGGGCATCAAGATCACCATAGATGGGCGAGCTCTCGTGAATGTGCAGAATAGAATCCATATTGAAGTAAGGATTCCCCTCTGACAGCTCTTGAGTGTTGGTTCTCAGCGCATTGAACTCATACAGTTTGTCGATGTAGTTTTTTTGGGCTTTTTTCATTTCTTCCTGTGTTAATGGTGCTTTTGTCAGGTTTGTGTGCAGGTCAATGTTTTCGTATGTCGTTAATCTCAAATCCCTGAGATCGATCTCAAACTCCGTGAGTTTCGCTGCGAGTTCATCAATCGCTGATGTAGAGTGGGTGATGCATTCAAAGGCCTCGGCGATTTGTTGGGGTGGGATTAAAGCATTGCCTTTATAAATATAAGCTGGAACTTGTGGGCCCATGAGACTGTTGAAGTCGTCGTGGAGAGGCTGGGCCTTGAGCGATTGCAGGAGTAGGTCCATATTAAGGTAACTGTTTTGGTCTGTGCGTTGCTTGATGCTGGCTTCCAGTACGCCAAACTCTTTTAATAGATGATTATATTTTTGGTTGTCCTCTTTGGTTGCGTCTTTTCTTAACGGTCCTCTTTCTGTGTTAGAACGACCGTCGACGCTTTCGTAAGTAGCTTTTCTCAGTGTTTCGAGTGTGACTTTGGAGTCCTGGATTTTTACGGCGAGTTTGTCCAGTGCTGAAGTGGCCTGGCTGATTTTTTGAAAGGTAGTGGCGATGAGTATATGTGAACCGTGCGACATCGCTTTGGGATCAGGTTTGGTAGGCGCGGTGTTGGATTCTTTGGGCGTTACGCTCGCTTGAGGGATGTAGGCTGAACTGATTGGTCCGATGGGCATAATTACTGCTTCTAGAGAGTGGACGTTAAATATTCTCTAAGGTTTGGTATTGTTGAATATAAAATTCCGCTCAGGCCGCATTGCGGCAGGCGCAACGCCTCGGCGGCCCGGAATCAGAGCGGCCGGCGAGCACACAAAAAAAAGAGGAGTAGAAATGCCTTACCGAACAGGAAGGGAAGCGTTTATGCAAGGCGTCCGGGCGCTCCTTCCATTGAGTCCCGGTGTCGTTCCATTCGGCTTGCTGACGGGGGTCATGGCAATCAATTTGGGCCTGTCACCTGGCACCACCATGGGCATGACGCTGCTGTTCTATTCAGGATCCGCGCAAATGGTCGCACTGCAACTGCTCCATACGGGCGTTGTGCCGTTGGCGATTGTGGTCACGGCCCTGGTCATCAACTTGCGCTTCATCATGTACAGCGCGTCACTGGCCCCCCATCTGCATCATTTACCCCGGCGCTGGACATGGCCGCTGTCCTACATGCTTTCTGACCAGTCCTACGCACTGTCCAGTCTCAAGCTTTCCTCTGGGGAGCTGGGGCAGTTCGCACACCACTACTATGCTGGCACCGCTATTGCCATGTGGCTGACATGGCAACTGTCGGTATTGGCGGGCGTTTACCTGGGCGCAAGCATCCCCGATACCTGGTCCTTAAGCTTTGCCATACCGCTTTCTTTCCTGGCGCTTCTGGTTCCTGGCATACGTAGCGCGGCGAGTCTGGGCGCCGCCTCGGTCGGCGGGCTGCTTGCCGTGTTTGCGGTCGATATGCCCTATAACCTTGGGCTGGTAACCGCTTCCATCGGCGGTGTCATGGCGGCTCTACTGATCGAGCGTTTTCGCAAAAGCCCATTGCGCGAGGCGCAGCCCCATGACGTCGAGAGGGAGCCGCAATGAGTGATTTGGCTTTGTGGGGGCTGTTCCTGGCGGTCGGTGTGGGAACGTTCGCCATGCGACTTTCCTTTATCGAACTCTATGGTCGATTGCGAATTCCGGCGCTGCTGAGTCGAGCCTTGCTTTATGTTCCGGCGAGTGTGCTGGCAGCCCTTGTACTACCTGCCGTGGTGTACCCCAATGGGCAGAGTGAATTCGTGTTGAATAACCCTCAGATACCCGCTGCCATTATTGCTGCGTGGGTCGCTTGGCAGACTCGAAATACTGTCCTGACGCTGGCGGTCGGGATGGGAGTGCTGTGGCTTTTCAAGTTTTTGGTGGCCTCGATGGATTAATCTGGAGTCGGCTATTTACCTTATATGCGGAAAGCCATATATTCGTTTTCCCGTATATGGGCTGTGACTTCACTCTGACCAGCAAAGCCCGTGTCCTTGCGCAGGAGAGCGTTTCGATCAGTCAGATACAAACACTGAGAAACGAAATGACTGACCCTCTGACACCCACCACTGTTTTCAAATGCCTGGCTGACGACACTCGGGTGCGCACAATGCTGCTCATCACCCGTGAAGGAGAGCTGTGTGTTTGCGAGCTGACCTGCGCGTTGAATGAGAGTCAGCCAAAAGTCTCCAGACACCTCGCGCAGTTGCGCAGTTGCGGTTTGCTGTCTGACCGTCGGCAAGGCCAATGGGTTTATTACCGACTGCACCCAACTCTCCCTGATTGGGTCCATCAAGTGCTGACCACCGTGCTTGAACGCAACGCGCATTGGTTAAGCCCTGACACCAAACGCCTTGATGGAATGGGTGACCGTCCTCAACGGGCACGGGCCTGCTGTGAAAGCAAGATCGCCTGATAGCGCCTTCGACTACGAGATCGCTCGATGAACCCAAGAGCGCCATTGCGCAGGACAATGACTATGTTTGATGACCATATGCCCCAACTCGATGCCGGTCTGATTGACCTCCCGTCTGCAGACAAACTCGGTATCGAAAAGACCTCCACCCACAAGCCACGCATTTTGCTGTTGTACGGATCGACTCGTGAGCGGTCTTTCAGTCGTCTGCTGGTAGAGGAAGCCGCTCGATTGCTGGAGCACTTCGGCGCCGAGACGCGGATATTCAATCCATCCGGCTTGCCGCTTCCAGATGACGCACCAGATGATCACCCACGTGTGAAAAAGCTGCGCGACTTGGTGTTGTGGTCAGAGGGCCAGGTCTGGTGCTCTCCAGAGCGTCACGGAAATATGAGCGCAGTGTTCAAAGCGCAGATCGATTGGGTGCCACTGGCCATGGGCGCCGTACGCCCGACCCAGGGCAAAACCCTCGCCGTCATGCAGGTGTGCGGTGGCTCGCAGTCGTTCAACGTGGTTAATCAGCTGCGGGTGCTGGGACGTTGGATGCGTATGTTCACCATCCCCAACCAGTCCTCTGTGCCGAAGGCCTATATGGAATTCGACGATAACGGCCGGATGAAACCTTCTCCCTTCTACGACCGTGTCGTTGATGTGATGGAGGAGTTGGTGAAATTCACGCTGCTGCTTCGTGACCGTCAGGACTATCTGGTTGATCGTTATTCCGAGCGCAAAGAGTCGGCAGAAGAACTCATGAAACGTGTCAATCAGCGCTCCATCTGAGGACACCCGGTCGAACTCCCACTGACAGCAGATACAGAGCACAACAACATGACGATCAAAGTTGGCATCAATGGTTTTGGCCGAATCGGTCGCCTCGCTTTGCGAGCAGCCTGGCGCTGGCCGGAGTTTGAGTTCGTGCAGATCAACGATCCGGCAGGTGACGCGGCGACTCATGCGCACCTGCTGAACTTCGACTCGGTGCATGGCCGTTGGAATGACCAGGCCGATTGCGAAGGCGACAACATCGTCATCGACGGCAAACGCATCAAGGTAACGGCCAACAGGGCGATTGCCGATACCGATTGGTCGGGCTGTGATCTGGTGATTGAAGCCAGCGGCAAGATGAAAACCGTCGCCGTGCTTCAGGCTTACCTCGACCAAGGGGTGAAGCGCGTAGTGGTCAGCGCTCCCGTGAAGGAAGAGGGCGCGTTGAACATCGTCATGGGCGTCAATCATCAGCTGTTCAACGCGGCGCAACATCGCATCGTCACCGCCGCTTCGTGTACCACCAATTGCCTGGCGCCAGTGGTGAAAGTGATCCACGAAAAGCTGGGCATTCGCCACGGTTCGATTACCACCATCCACGACTTGACCAACACCCAAAGCATCCTCGATCAGCCGCACAAGGATCTGCGCCGTGCGCGTGCTTCGGGTATGAGCCTGATTCCAACCAGTACCGGCTCGGCGACGGCCATCGCTGAAATCTTCCCGGAACTGCGCGGACGCCTCAATGGTCATGCCGTGCGTGTACCGCTGGCCAATGCTTCGCTGACTGACTGTGTCTTTGAAGTCGAACGGGCCACCACTGCCGAAGAGGTCAATCAGTTCCTCAAGGACGCTTCCGAGAATGGACTCAAAGACATTCTCGGTTTTGAAGAGCGTCCATTGGTGTCCATCGACTACCGTACCGATCCGCGCTCATCGATCATTGATGCGCTGTCGACCATGGTGATCAACGGTACCCAGGTCAAACTCTATGCCTGGTACGACAACGAATGGGGCTATGCCAACCGCACCGTCGAACTGGCCAGAATGGTCGGTGGGGCGGTTTAAGGAGCGGTCATGAAAGCGTTGTCAGCCCTCGCGCCGCAAGTGCGGCAGTACTTGCTCGTCACGGGCAATTACTGGGCCTTCACCCTCACCGATGGCGCCTTGCGCATGTTGGTGGTGCTGCACTTTCACGCGTTAGGCTACAGCCCGCTTCAAATCGCGGCGTTGTTTCTGTTCTACGAACTCTTTGGCGTGATCACCAACCTGGTGGGAGGCTACCTCGGTGCCCGGCTGGGACTGAACCGGACCATGAACATCGGGCTGGGCCTCCAGGTCGCGGCGCTGTTGATGCTGACGGTTCCTGTCGCCTGGCTGACCATCCCATGGGTGATGGGCGCGCAGGCACTCTCGGGAATTGCCAAAGACCTGAACAAGATGAGCGCCAAAAGCTCGATCAAGCTGCTGGTTCCGGATGGGCAGCAGGGCAAGCTCTACACGTGGGTGGCGATCCTCACCGGCTCGAAGAATGCGCTCAAGGGTGTCGGTTTCTTTCTGGGCGGAGCCTTGCTGGCCTTGATCGGTTTCAAAGGTGCCTTGCTGGTCATGGCGGGTACCCTGGCGCTGATCTGGATCAGCAGCTTGATCCTGTTGAAGAAGGACTTGGGCAAGGCCAAAGCCAAGCCAAAATTTCGCGACATCCTGTCCAAAAGCCGGGCGATCAATATCCTCTCGGCAGCGCGCATGTTCCTGTTCGGTGCCCGTGATGTCTGGTTTGTGGTGGCCTTGCCAGTGTACCTGAGCAGCGTCTTCGGCTGGGACTTCTGGCAGGTTGGCGGCTTCCTGGCGGCCTGGGTGATTGGTTACGGCATTGTGCAATCCCTCGCGCCCAACATCACCGGAAAGACGCGTGGGCACGTACCGGATGGTCGTGCGGCGTTTTTATGGGCACTTGCATTGGCGGGGCTGCCGGCCGCCATCGCGCTCGGGTTGAACACCGGGCTGTCGCCACAGGCCGTGCTGTTGGGTGGGTTGATGATTTTTGGCGTGCTGTTCGCAGTGAATTCGTCATTGCACAGCTATCTGATCGTGTCCTACGCCAAGGAAGACGGCGTTTCGCTGGATGTGGGGTTTTATTACATGTCGAACGCCTTGGGGCGGTTGATGGGCACGGTGCTTTCCGGCTGGGTTTACCAGGTGTCCGGGCTGGGGGCGTGCCTATGGATATCGAGTGCGTTCGTGCTGCTTGCAGCGTTGATTTCAATGGCATTGCCCCGTCATGCGCTGAGTGAATAACTGCTAGCAGACATACCTTTCCATTCTCTCCAAATCCTCTGAACAAGAGCGGTCTGATAGCGCTGCCCTGGCGTAGAATCCCCAAACCGCGCCCCCATCCGAGACGGCCCCTCCATGCAAACCCCCGCACAATCCAGCCCTCTCTGGAAAACCTACCTCCTGTTCCTCGCCCCGATGGTCCTGTCGAACTTCCTTCAATCGATGTCAGGCACCGTCAACAGCATCTACATCGGCCAGATGCTCGGCACCCAAGCCCTGGCGGCCGTGTCAGGCATGTTCCCCATCGTCTTCTTCTTTATCGCCTTGGTCATCGGCCTCGGCGCGGGTGCCAGTGTGTTGATCGGTCAGGCCTGGGGCGCGCGTGAGCCTCATCTGGTCAAGGCCATTGCCGCGACCACCTTGCTGTTGGGCGCAATGATCGGGTTGTCCGCCGCGGTGCTGGGCAGTGTGTTCGCCAGGCCAGCCTTGCAGGGTTTGGGTACACCGGCCGATGTGCTGGACGACGCGGTGTCCTACGCCCACGTGATGATGTGGATCATGCCGTCGCTGCTGGTCTATGTGCTGTTTACGCAATTGCTGCGCGGGGTGAGCGACACGGTGTCGCCGCTGATTGCGTTGGTGGTGTCGACGTGTATCGGGTTGGCGCTGACGCCAGCGTTGATTCGTGGCTGGCTCGGCTTGCCGATAATGGGCATTCAGAGTGCGGCGTACGCGGGGTTGGCGGGTAATTTGTCGGCGATGGGGTGGCTGGCATGGCGGCTGATTCGCAAGGGGCATCCGTTGGCGCCAGACCGGGAGATGTTTGCGGCGATGAAGCTGGATCGGGTAATTCTCGGCAAGGTGTTGCGCATCGGCTTGCCGACCGGGTTGCAGATGGTGGTGTTGTCGGTGTCGGAACTGGTGATTCTGGCGCTGGTGAATCAGCACGGCTCGCAAGCGACGGCGGCGTATGGGGCGGTGACGCAGATCGTCAATTACGTGCAGTTTCCGGCGTTGTCGATTGCGATCACGGCGTCGATTCTCGGGGCCCAGGCGATTGGGGCAGGGCACATCGAGCGCATGGGGCCGATTTTGCGCACGGGGCTGCTGATCAACGTGTGCCTGACCGGCGGGTTGGTGCTGCTCGGTTACCTGTTGTCGCATTGGTTGCTGGGGCTGTTCCTGACCGATGACGCCACGCGAGCAATGGCCGAACACTTGTTGCACATCATGCTCTGGAGTCTGTTGGTGTTTGGCTTCCAGGCGATTGTCGGTGGCATCATGCGCGCCAGTGGCACCGTGTTGGTGCCGATGGCGGTGTCGATTTTTTGCGTGGTGCTGGTGCAGTTGCCGGTGGCGTATGTGCTGGACGGGCATTTTGGTTTGCAGGGCGTGTGGATGGCGTTTCCGGTGGCGTACCTGGGGATGCTGGCGTTGCAGACGGCGTATTACCGCTTCGTTTGGCGGCATCAGAAAATCCAGCGATTGGTGTAGCGGCGCCGCTTGATGTCGGCCACGGTCAGGCCGACAATTCTTCGGGACTGCGTGATGAAACCGACGGGCGTAATTGCCTGAGGAGGTTTTCAAATGAGTCCCCCCTCGAACATCGTTTTACAGGACCGGACAGCGGCCGGTCGGCGTCTGGTGGCGCCGTTGCTCGCGTACGCTCATCGCCCGGAAGTGATCGTTCTCGCCTTGCCCCGTGGCGGCGTGCCGGTGGCCTATGAAGTGGCCACGGCGCTGGACGTTCGCCTTGACCTGTTGCTGGTGCGCAAGCTCGGAGTGCCATCGCATGAGGAGTTCGCCATGGGCGCGATAGCCAGCGGCGGCGTGCAGATTCTCAATGAACAAGCACTGCGGGCACATCCGATTGATCCCGCCGCGTTCGATGCGGTGGTTGCGCGGGAGACGCGCGAGCTGTTGCGGCGCGAGCAGGTTTACCGGGGAGCGCGCGCGCCGGTGCAACTCAAGGATCAAGTGGTGATTCTGATCGACGATGGCCTGGCGACAGGCGCCTCGATGATGGCAGCTATACGTGCGGCGCGGGCGCATGCGCCGTCTCGCATCGTAGTCGCGGTGCCGGTAGGACCACCCGAAACAGTCGAGGCGTTGCGCAGTGAAGTGGATGAATTGATCTGCCCGATCATGCCTGAATGGTTGATGTCGATCGGGCATTGGTACATGGATTTTTCCCAGACCTCGGATGCGCAAGTCATCAGGCTGTTGCATCGGGCCTGGGCGAAAGAAGACTGCGCCGATCCACCCTGAGAGTTACCCATGTAAAAAGTATGACTGTTTTAGGTGTTGTGTCCAGAATGCGAGCCGCTCGCTATTACATACCCTTTGGTAGCGTCGGCAACTAGTGGATCCAATAACTTTATGATGAAGTCGATATAAATTCAGCAGGCCAGTGGTCATGGGCCTGTCAGGGAAGTTGATGACTTAGTGTCGGCGCGACAAGTCACAAATTCTAACTACCGTTTGTCGGTAGTGTGCTCGGAAAATGAACATTCGAGTATTCTAGGGCTCTCATTCATCAGCGGTCATTCATGACCTGCACCCCTTAGTCGTAGTAAAAGCCGCAGTAAAGAAGTGGAAAAGTGAACCTCATGTGCATCGAATGCTATGGGGATTTTTTTTACTGTATCCCGGGAGAAACACTTAAGCAGATTGTTGGTTCGCCTTGCGAGTCAATGAACTTAGCCGTGCCAGGTCTATGATTTGGCTTATCTTGAATCAGTAGATCGAACAGGTGTTTTGGAATAAGTTCATAACCTGTAGAGCATTGATCAGTACTGTCGAATAAAGGTGGAGAACGTACCGTGGCGATAAATACAATTATGAGCCTTATTGAAAATAAAGAATTCATGGAGTTTTTACGAATGGGCGTTGTTTATGTCCATTTGGTTGCCTGTTGTGTCGCCATTGGTTTGGTGTTGACCAGTGATATTGCGATGGTCAGAGATTTGTTTAAGCGAAAAACATTAACCGAGCATGATAATGCTCACATGGAAAGTCTTCAGAAGTCTGTGGTTGTTGCGTTGATAGGCTTGTGGGTAACCGGTACCGCGATCATCGGTATAGATTACCTGGAAAAAGGCATGAACTACTTCATGAATCCAAAACTTCAAGCCAAAGTCATTATTGTTGCGTTGCTGACTTATAACGGTGTCGTGTTGCATCGCCTGGTTTTGCCCGCTCTGCAAAAGGCAGGTTCATTGCTCAATCTCGAGTTCAGCGCCCGGATGCTGGCGCTGTTCTGCGGCTCGCTGTCGGCAGTGTCCTGGATGTATGCGGCCATGTTGGGCATCGGGCGACCGCTGGCCTGGAAGTATTCCCTGACTGAACTGTTGATGGCCTATCCGGTGCTGATTGCACTGGGGTTCCTGACGATGCTTGCATTGACTCAACGGGCGAAACAACCGAACTACGCCGTTGCATCTCCGCGGACTTTCGCGGGCGCTTGTTAAGTTAGTTAAACGAGTAAACCTTACAGGCCAGTTCAGAGCCTGACAGAAGCGACCTCCTTTGTGCAGGCAACTAATGCCTGTATCAAAGGAGGTCGTTTTTTTTGCAGTCGCCTAGTGAGTTTTGAGCCAGTCCTGAAACCGGGTCGCGCCGACGATGGGGTTGGCGCCCGGTGTCAGTGACTGATCATTTATCGGCGCACCAAAGTAAGGAACCGTGTCGTCCGCAATGGATTGGCGCGGGTCCTTGGTGTGTTTCAGGTAATCGCTGGCGAACTCAACGAGAGGGCGGTTATCAGGGCCAGCCACTTCAACGGTCTGATTGGCAGGCGCCTTCAGCGCGATAGCGGTCAGCGCCGCCGCGACATCGGCCGAGGCCACCGGTTGCAACGCGGCGGACGTCAGGTGAATGGTGTCACCTTCCTCACGCCCGGAGTGAGCAATGGCATGGATAAACTCAAAGAACTGCGTCGCCCGCACAATGGTGTAGGGAATGCCCGATTTTTTGATCAGCGTTTCCTGTGCCATTTTTGCCCGGAAATAACCGCTGTCGAGCATTCGTTCGGTGCCGACAACTGACAGGGCCACATGGTGTTTGACGCCGTCGAGCTTCTCCGCCGCGAACAGGTTGTGCCCGGCGGTTTCAAAAAAATGCAACGCCGCGTGGTCCTCGAAAGAGGGCGAGTTCGCCACGTCGACCACCACGTCGGCGCCCTTTAACGCCTCCGTCAGCCCTTCGCCGCTGATGACATTCACGCCGGTACTCGGTGACGCCGCGAAGGCTTCATGGCCTAGATCCTGCAGGTTTTTGCAGACTTTACTGCCGATTAGCCCGGTACCTCCGATGACGACGATCTTCATGTCCATTCTCCCGAAAGCGGCAAGTGCAACGGTAATTAAAGACCCGCGCAGGTGGCAGGACAGGGCGCTGGGCCGGGTTGGCCGACAGATGGTCGGAAGTCCGCGCAGCAGGTGGAAGAAACGTTGGTTCTTTGCTTTAGTCCTCCTATCGCTGACCTGCGTGTGCAGGCGTATCGGCTCATGACCGGACGCCTTGACCGGAGAATCCCATGACTGTTCGATTCCCGCGGCTCGCGGTACTGGCAGCTTTGTTCACCTTCGGCTTTTTGCCCTGTGCCCAAGCGGTTCAATACACGCAAGTCAATCAAGCCGCGAGCAAGATCTCATTCACGTACAACCAGTTCAGCTCGCGGGTGTATGGCACGTTTGAAAAGTTCGAGGCCTCGCTTGATTTCGATACGACGAACCCCGCAGCGGCCCATGCGTCGCTCACCATCCAGCTCGACAGCATTAATGCCGGCAGCAGTGACGCCAACGCTGAATTGCAAAAGCCGGCGTGGTTCGATTCGGCGGCTTATCCCGTGGCGACCTTTGAATCGACCGACGTGAAAGCCCTCGGTGACGACAAGTACACGATTGTCGGCAAGCTGACACTCAGAGGCGTCACCCGCGAAGTAGCGGTGCCGGTCCACCTCAAAGCGGAGAAAGCCGTCGGGATCTTCGATGGCCAGTTAACGCTCAAGCGAAGCGATTTCAAAGTCGGCGACGGTGAATATGCGGATGCCGTCGTTTCCGATGACATCAATATCCGGTTCAAGATGGTTGCGCCGCAGCAGTAATCCGTTTGTTCACCCGGGTGGCTGGGTGTCACAATCGTTTTTTGGCACAGCATCATGATCAGGAGGATCAAATGGGTCGCCCAGGATTTCGGCACGATCAGGAGGCGTTCATCACCGCGCAAGTGCGGGGTGACCGCTTGCGCCAGCTATTCCACCAATCCGTTTCTGCGGTGTTCGGCAGTTACTTTGCCGCGATCATGCTGTGTGGTCTGTGCTGGGAGCGTATAGATCACCGCCTCATGTTCGGCTGGATTGGCCTGCTGACCGCCTCGTCGTTACTGCGCGTCCTGATGTTCATTGCCTATTTCCGCTGCCCGGAAAGTGAGCGCACACCTGAACGGTGGGAGCAGACGTACTGGGTGACACTGATGTTGTCTGCCGGCATCTGGGGCGCAGGCGCTTTGGCGATCATGCCGGCAAACGACCTGCTGGCCCAGGCGCTGGTCCTGCTCTTCGCCGTCGGCATGTCCGTCAGCGCGGTGTCATGTTACTCGTCCTATCGGTACATGACGTTAGCGTCGATTGGCCTGGTGTTGTTGCCGTGTACGCTGTGGTTGTTGTTTCAGCCGACGGCCCTGCAATTGGGTATGGCGCTGGCCGTCCTGGTGTTTGCCTCGTTGGCCGTCAGCGCGACTCGCAAACTGTCCGAAGCCCTGGAAACGGCTTTTCGTCTGACTCGTGAAATGGAGCATGCGCACCGCATTTCCACGCACGCCGCACAAACCGATGAACTCACTGGATTGAAAAACCGCCGGGCTTTTTTCGAGCGCGCGCAGCAACTGTTCAATGACTGCCAATACAAGCGGTTGCCACTGTGCGTGGTGATGCTGGATATGGATCATTTCAAGCACATCAATGACACCTACGGCCATCAGGTCGGCGACCAGGTATTGCGTCAAATGGGTGTCGTCATCAGTGGCTGTTTTCGCGAAACAGATGTATTCGGCCGGTTGGGTGGCGAAGAGTTCGCCATCCTGCTGCCAGACACCTCCATAGAGGTTGCCGTTAATTTGGCCGAGCAACTGATCCAGGCTATCGGTGGTTTGATGTCCAGCCCTGTCCACCGCATATCGGCCAGTCTCGGTGTCGCCTCCATGGAGTTCCACGACAATGATCTGCAAAGTTTGATGAACAATGCGGACAAGGCGCTTTATCGGGCCAAGGCGCGCGGGCGAAACCAGGTGGCTGTTTCAGAGTAAGGGCGCAATGCGTCCGTCCTTGGCTGTGCATGCGCACTGCCTCTTCGAACGTCGCCGCGCCATCACTCGTCAGCGGGCGCACGCATCAGACGGCTGTTTCGCGGCCTTGCATTTGATCCACTCCATACCTCACGCCGGCCCGAAGCGCATGACGAAGTTTCAGGGCAGGCCGTTCGATGCAGTAGTACGAAACGCAGCTCAATCCGAACGAAAGAAAAAGAACCGCCGCAACGATAGGCGCGTCGTAGGCAACGGGCCAGAAAGCGCGCAGGAAGTAAATGACCACGAAGTGATTCAAAAACACGCCATAGCTGATGTTCCCGAGGAACTCGTCAATTTGATGAAACTTGAGTTTCGTCAACAGGTATACGATCGGGATGCCTAACGCTATACCCGCAGTCACCTCCGCATTAAACGGCCGCCGCTCAATCAGTCCCGCATTGATCGCCGCAAACATCAAGGCCGCCGCCACGGCGGTGGCGGTAGCGATCGCTAGTCCTTTCGCCTGCGGCTTGTACAGGTAACTGCCGCACAGGAACATGAACAGGACACCCGGCAACAGGCGGTAACCGTAGATGTCGGAGTTTATGAAACCAAAACAGGCGGCCATAAAAATGGCGACAGACAATGCAAACGCAACGCCCCGCACTTTGTAGATGATCAGGAACGGGATCACCAGGTAGAAACACATTTCAAGTCCCAGCGACCAGGCGGGGGGCAAGATTTGCGACCCGGCCGCCCCGAACATGTAAAAGCCAAGGGGCACCATGGGCAGGCTCGCGGCAATGTTCCTGAACGTTAGTTCGGCGGCTTGAGGTGTGCCGGGCAGCAGGAAATGGATCACGGCGCAGGAGACAAAGAAGTAGAAGAGGAACTGGGGGTAAAGCCGAAGGGCCCTGTCCATGTAGAACAGGCCGATTTTCCCCGGCGCTTTGTAGTTGCGTTCGATGAGCGAGGTCATCACGAAGCCGCTGATGATCAAAAAGGAAATCACCGCCATCACGCCGGGGTTTAGCCCCGCGAACGTCTTGCCCATATGGGAAATGGCGACCAAAACGGCCAACAGCAGACGATAAGCTCCCACTCAACCCTTCCTGGATCATTATATTTAGGGGGCGTAAATTACGTTGCTTTGCCGCCAGAGGACAGTTTTTTCGCTGTGTACGAACTTTCCTCATCCTCTTTGAACGCGATTGAAAACCGCCGCCACCCGGTCTGCCAGAGGCAGACCGGGTGACTATCGTTGCCGCTTTAACGCACGCTGATCGGCGCCGTTATCGTCTTGCCAAGCGCAGACTTGACAGTGATGGTAGGGTTTGGCGCCGGTCCGGCACCGGAGGTCGCCACCAGCACTCGCCACTTCGCACCCGTGCCGACCTGCGTGAGCGTAGCCTTGCCCAGATTAAGCGTCCCGGCTGTAGAGGTCACGGTCACCGTTATGCTATTTCCGGCAAAACGCGAGGTGGTCCCGGAAATATCCCAGGTGTAGCGATTGTCGGTACGAACGGTGACGAACGCGTTGGTGACTGCCAGCGTCTCGGTGGCTGCTGCAGCCGTGACCGACACGGACACCGTTGCAGGGTCAGACTTCGCATCCTGGGCATCACTGGCCCGATAGGTGAAGGTCGCGGTGAACGCCTCGGGGACGATCGCCGGTGGGGTGTAGACCACCCGCAAACCGTCGGTGCTGACCGAGCCTTTACCCGAATCCGGCTGGTTCAGTTCCACCACCTTGAGCGGCAGATTGCCGTCCGGGTCGGTGTCGTTGGCCAGCACGTTGATGGTCAGCGGCTGGCTGCTACTGCTGGTAGCGCTGTCAGGGTTGGCCACCGGTTTTTGGTTGTCTCCTTCGTTGTTGTCACGTTTATCGCCGGTGCGGAAGGTAGGCAGCGCCACGGAGGCGACATAAGTGACTCCGTCCCAGCCGGGCAGGGGCGTTGGCATCAGCTGGAACTGGCCGGGATTCTCGACATCCCAGCGCAACAGCATCGAGTTGTCTTCATGCTGGGTGTTGTGGCAGTGCTCCATGTAAGTGCCGGCGAACTCGCGGAAGCGCACCGCCACTTCAACGTTCTCTGAACTGTCGATCCCTTCGCCAATGCGATAGACGTCCTTGCGCGCCCATTTTTCCCAATCCGGCGGTGCCTTGCCGTCGCGCTTGAGAACTACGCCTTCCTCGAAATGCACATGCACCGGGTGGGTCCAGCCGTTGCCGCCATTCACGATTTTCCACACTTCGAGGGTGCCGTCGCCAGAGAAGCCGGCGTCCGTCGGACCGGTGGCCAATTGCGGCGCGGCATCTAACCGGCGTGGGTCCATGGAGTAGCCGAAACCGCCATCGGTCTTGACGGTCCAGGGGGCTTCGTCGGTGCCGTCGGAACGTCCGAAAATAAACTCGCGATGCCGTGCTGTGGCAAGTTTGGCCTGGTCATTGGGGTTATCGCGGTCGATGGTCAACGGGATCATGATCTTGCCGGCGGGCTTGCCGGGTTTGGCAGGCTCATAGGCGACCGGGTCCATGCTCACGTCCTGACCGGCGTAAGGCTGCACCAGAAATTGCAGAAACCTGCCCACCGCCGGATCGCCGTTTTCCCATTTCAGGCCATTACTGGTGACCTTGAGCGTCGCTTTGTATTTTTCGGCCAGCACGTCGGCCAGCGACAGTTCTATTTTCTCCGGGCCTTTACCGGTCTGGTGATCCATCAGGTTGACCAGGAAAATCTTGTCACCGGTGCTGATGCCGTATTTCGCAAAGTTGACAATGATGTCATAGCGTTCGGCGATGCCCTGGACCGGCAGAATGCCGTTGTGATCCTGAAAATCACCGTCGCCATCCATGTCCATGCTGCCGTCGAAGGGCAGGGTGTGCGCCATGATGTTGCCGTCGTTGGCGATCAGGTGGAACGGTACGCGGTTGTAGGAAATCCCGGAACCCACCGGGCCTGGAAACTCGCCGCCGCTGCCGTTGATCTGCCGTACCATCGCCAGTCTGAAGTAGCGTGATACCGAACCATTGAGGATGCGGAACCGATAGCTGCGCGCCCGCACTTTCAGCACCGGTTGGTACTGCCAGTTGACCAGGATCTGATCCCCGAGAAAGCCGTCAGTGTTGAACGGGTTGAACCACAACTGGCCGTTGGCGTCCCAGGCCTTGTCGGCGATCATCAGGTTCACATCGTAGTCACGGTTGCCCCACGGCAGCGCCGAACCGCTGGGCAGGCGCAGGTTGACGCCGTCCTGGAGGGCCTCGTTACCGCGATCCAGGGCGCTGTAGTAGTTCATCATCACCGCGTTGCCCTTGTAAACGTTTTGCGCGGTGAAATCGAGCATGTGGTCGTGGAACCAGTGCGTACTCATGGTTTCGCGCCAGTCGCCACGGATTTTGATGGTGCCGTTGTCGCAGGTTTTCAGCCCGGGACTGGTGTCGTTGACGTAAAGGGTTTCGCCGGGTGCACAGGGGAAAGCCGCGCGCGGATCCTGCGCCGTGGTGTTGATGCTGTCGTAACCGGCCAGCTGGATCGGCCAGCGATAGTCGTAGTACTGCCCCGGAAAGAAAAACGCATTGGAGTACCCGTCGCTTTCCGCCGGAGAGTGCCCGTTGTGTTCGTGGGTGCTGAGGGTGTGCAGACCGAAACCGGCATTGGCCGAAGGGTCGATCGGCAGCGCGTTGTAGTGACGCATCAGTACCGGTTGGCCATAACGCACCATCAGCAGTTTTACCGGAAAGGTGCCGTCGAAGGTCCAAAGCGACTTGTGGTTCTGAATCGGCATCTTGGGGTGAAAGCGCGTATCAATGCCCTTGGTCGTGCCTATCGCGAGCGGAGTTTCCGAGGTCTGGTTGTAGAGCCCGCCCGGCCCGAACTCACCGACGGCGTAGTTGTGCAGTTGCCTGCGGTCGCGCATGCCGCCGTTGAGTTTGGCGCCCGCTTGCACGGTTTTGAAGGCGACCTGCGGGTAGAACTCGTTCCAGCGTTGATGCGACCAACCCTTTCCTGGTGGCCGTCCTTCAGCCGGCGAACCCACCGGATGGCGGTTGAGGAAAGCTTCGATCTGCGCCTTCCACGGATTGCGGTCGAGCACGTTGGAATACTGCGTCGGAAACGGGTACAGCCCCGGCTGGCGCATGAAGGCTTCCAGTGCGGCGGCCGACGGACCGCTACGAGCGATGCTGTTCGGATCTTGCGCAGGCGCCGGGCCGGCGAGCGGCACGGGGAACGACAGCGGCGGTTGCGGCAGGGTCGGGTCGAGTTTTTCCGTACCAAATTCTTCGAACAGCAGCAGTTGCTGGGTGAACGGTAGCGCGCCAAACAGGGGGCTGGGCTTGCCGTTTGTGGGGTAGTTGAACGTCGTTTGCGCAGTGGGCGGCAGCACGTTATCGACGCGGGTGTAGTCTTTGGTGCCGTACACGCCGTTGGGCAAGGCCAGCGAGCCTTGATTCGCGGAAGGCATCGTCTTCAGCGCTTCCAGCGCTGCGGCCGGATCAGCCGGCGGGTTGTAGTAGGCAGAGGGATCGGTGGGTGGTGGTTGTCCGACATCATCGATGGGGGCAGCGTTCAGGGTGGTCACGCTGAACGTGATCATCACCACCGAAGTAATGCCCTGCGCCATGGAATAGCCGAATGACTTGTTCGCAGGGACTGAGCTCTTCATGATTGTTCTCGTTAGGGCATGCCACGGTGATGGCACTCGCCCTTTGGGCCGAAGCAAAAGCTGAGCCATGAGAAACATCAGACGAAAGTCTTAGTAAAACAAGGTCCTTTGTAAGACAAATGGGTTATCCCAGGATTGGGGGAAAGTGCGTAAAACCGGGGGAAATTCCTCATTGTCGGGGAAAGGAGCTAGCGATTCGGGTCAACCTCTGTAGCCGCTGGCAGCAGCGTGGCGATCAATCTGTGACAATACCCCGGCCGATGCCCAGTAAGCCTTATCCCGGAGTCAGACATTCAATGCCCCAACTCACCCACTTCACAACCCAGTGCCCGGAGCACATCAACAGCCAGATCCTGCAACTGGTGGTCGATAACCTGACCGACATCAGCATGGTCGGCATCGCGCCGAGCAATCCGCTGTACAACGTGTACCAATACACGGTCGGTTTCGAGGTGCACCTGTACTTGGACGCGCTCAACGGGGAGAAGGGGATTACGGTCGAGTTGATCGTCGCGACCGACGAAGACGATCCGGCGAAGGTCATCGGTTTCCTGCTGTACCTGCCGATGAAAGACGATCCCCAGGCGTGCGGCGTGGCCTACATGGCGGTCGATGCCAGCCATCGTCGTCAAGGTGTCGCGCGGGCCATGCTGCAAGAAATGACCCATCGCTACCCGCACGCCGAATTGACCTGCGCCGTCGCCAAAGTGCCGTGGTTCGAATCGATGGGCTTTCAGGTGTTGGGCGTACGCGGCACGCAAGTGCTGATGAACACCCGCGACTACAGCAGTGAAGGTTTGATGGGGCTGCTGGATGTGGCCTCGATCTACAGTTCGCTGGAAGTTCGGCAGATCCATCACTACTTGCTGCAAAAACACGGCAAGCGCGCAATGATCGATGCCGAGAAGCAGCGCGACCGGCATCTGGACCAGATGACCCGCACCGCCAAGGTGTTTGTGCTGAATCGTTTGGGCCAGAACGCGGCGAACGAGCCTCGTCTAGACTAGACCGATAGGTCCTTTCGGGAGCGCGCGGTCGCCGAGCCGTGATATTCTGCGCGCCAACTTGGTTTGACCTGTTCAGTTGGCCCGTCCCGCAGACGTGCCGACAGGATCAATGTCGCTCAAGCAACTGAAGCCAATAATGATAAAAAGTCAGTTCAGCAGGGACATATAACTGAGGTCGATGCAGTCAGTCGGCCTTGTGTGCCCACCCTCCAATCATCATGTACCAACCTCCACGACATCCTGCCTGAATGCCGTGGCAAGGGGTTTTTCATGAAGATGGAAGGGCGGATGGCGTTTTATCATAGGTGCAAAAGATGTTTAAAAAAATGAACACGGCCCTGCTGGGGCTGGCTTTGTCGATGGGGATCACGTCTGTTCAGGCGGATGAGGCAAAGAAAGTCGATGTGCTGCTGATTGGCGGCGGCATCATGAGCGCAACCCTGGGTGTCTGGCTCAATGAGCTGGAACCTGGCACGTCGATGGAAATGATCGAACGCCTCGACGGCGTCGCTCAGGAAAGCTCCAACGGCTGGAACAACGCCGGTACCGGTCACTCCGCCCTGGCCGAATTGAACTACACCCCGGAAGACGACAAGGGCAACGTTCAGATCCCCAAAGCCGTTGAAATCAACGAAGCGTTCCAGATCTCCCGTCAGTTCTGGGCCTGGCAAGTTCAGCAAGGCGTGCTGAAGAACCCGCGTTCGTTCATCAACTCCACACCGCACATGAGCTTTGTGTGGGGCGATGACAACATCAAGTTCCTGAAGAAGCGTTACGATGCCCTGCAAGCGAGCCCGCTGTTCGCCGGCATGCAGTACTCCGAAGACCCGGAGGTGATCAAGAAGTGGGTTCCGCTGATGATGGAAGGGCGCGACCCGAACCAGAAAGTCGCGGCCACCTGGTCGCCGATCGGCACCGACGTGAACTTCGGCGAGATCACCCGTCAGTTCGTGGCGCACCTGCAAACCACGCCCAAGTTCGACTTGAAGTTGTCCAGCGAAGTGCAGGACATCACCAAGAACGAAGACGGCACCTGGCGCGTCAGCTACAAAAACCTGAAAGACGGCAGCAAAGCCGAAACCGACGCCAAGTTCGTATTCATCGGCGCGGGCGGCGGTGCCCTGCACCTGCTGCAAAAGTCTGGCACTCCTGAAGCCCGGGAATACGCAGGCTTCCCGGTAGGCGGCTCGTTCCTCGTGACCGAAAACCCGACCATCGCCGAACAACACCTGGCCAAGGCCTACGGCAAAGCTTCCGTTGGTGCACCGCCGATGTCGGTTCCGCACCTGGACACCCGTGTTCTGGACGGTAAGCGCGTCATCCTGTTTGGCCCATTCGCGACCTTCAGCACCAAGTTCCTCAAAGAAGGCTCGTACCTGGATCTGCTGACCACCACCACCACGCACAACGTGTGGCCAATGACCAAGGTCGGCATCAAGGAATACCCGTTGGTCGAGTACCTTGCCGGCCAGCTGATGCTGTCTGACGAAGACCGCATGGACGCCCTGAAAGAATACTTCCCGAACGCCAAGGCCGAAGACTGGCGCCTGTGGCAAGCTGGCCAGCGCGTGCAAATCATCAAGCGTGATGAAGCCGCCGGTGGTGTGCTGAAGCTGGGTACCGAGATTGTTGCTTCGCAAGACGGCACCATTGCTGGCCTGCTGGGTGCTTCTCCGGGCGCATCGACCGCTGCACCGATCATGCTGACCGTGCTGCAGAAAGTGTTCAAAGACAAGGTTGCAACGCCTGCCTGGCAGGAAAAACTGCACCAGATCGTGCCGAGCTATGGCACTCAGCTCAATGTCAGCCCTGAAAAAGTGGCCGAAGAGTGGGCCTACACCGCCAAGGTGCTGGAACTGACTCCGCCGCCAGCGATTGGGCAAGTGGTGGCTCCGGCTGCAGCTCCGGCTGATGCCGGGAAAGCGCCAAAGGCTAATGCTGCGACTGATATGGCTCTGTAACCAGAGAGCTGATCAAAAGCCCACTGAACCGGTGACGGTCAGTGGGCTTTTTTGTGGGCCGTGGTTTTTAAAGGGAAGCTGCCGGGCCGTTCACGCTCATACCTGGTCCATAGCCTCGGTTACCGACTGATCCTCACCCAGGAACCCGCCACTCTGATGGTGCCACAGCCGCGCATAGATGCCGTTCCTGGCGAGCAATTCGGTGTGGGTGCCTTGTTCGATGATGCGTCCATCGTCTATGACAATCAGTCGATCCATCGCCGCAATCGTGGACAGCCGATGGGCGATGGCGATGACGGTTTTTCCCTCCATCATTTCATCGAGGCTTTCCTGAATGGCCACTTCGACTTCCGAATCCAGCGCGCTGGTAGCCTCGTCAAGCAGCAGGATCGGGGCGTTCTTGAGCATCACTCGGGCAATCGCGACGCGCTGGCGCTGGCCGCCCGAAAGTTTGATGCCGCGCTCGCCCACCAAGGTGTCGTAGCCGGTGTGCCCTTGCCGGTCGCTCAGTTGGCTGATGAACTCATCGGCCTGGGCATTGGCCGCGGCACTGCGGATTTGTGCGTCGCTTGCATCGGGTCGGCCGTAGGCGATGTTGTCGCGAATGGAACGGTGCAGCAGGGACGTGTCCTGGGTGACCATGCCAATGGCGCTGCGCAGGCTGTCTTGCGTCACGTGCGCAATGTCTTGCCCGTCAATACGAATCTGCCCGCTGTCGACGTCATAGAAGCGCAGCAGCAAGTTGATAAGCGTGGACTTGCCGGCGCCGGAGCGGCCCACCAGGCCGATTTTTTCGCCCGGATGAATGTTCAGGCTCAGGCCATCGAGTACCTGGCGTTCGCCGTTGTAGTTGAAGCTCACGTTGTCGAAGGTGACCGCCCCGCCGGAGGTCACCAGGACGCCCGCGTCCGGCGCATCCTGCACCTTTGGGCCGCGGGTAAGGGTTGCCATGCCATCCTGCAGGGTGCCGATGCCCTCGAACAGCGAAGTCATTTGCCACATGATCCAGTGCGACATGCCGTTGATACGCAACGCCATGGCGGTAATCGCCGCCACGGCACCTGCGCCGACTTCGCCCTGGTGCCACAGCCAAAGCGCATAACCCCCCGCAGCTATGATCAACGCCACCACTAACGCCTGGTTGACGATCTCGAATTGGCTGACCAGGCGCATCTGGCGAAAGCCGGTGTGCTTGAAATCCTCCATGGCCGCGCGCGCGAAGTGCGCTTCACGATTGGAATGGGAGAACAGTTTCACTGTCGTGATATTGGTGTAGGCGTCTGAGATACGTCCGGTCATCGAGGAGCGCGCATGGGCCTGTTCCTGTCCGACTTTCCCCAAGCGAGGGACGAAGTAGAGCATGGCCAGCCCGAACAACACGATCCAGGCAACGAAGGGCAGCATCAGTTTCAATGCGAAGCCGCCGGCCAGTGCGATGATTGCAATGAAATACACCCCGATTCCAGGTGCGATCTCGATAAGGGTGAACAGCACGTCGCGCACGGCCAGCGCAGTCTGCATCACCTTCGTGGTGACCCGGCCAGAGAACTCATCGGAAAAGAACGAAAGGCTTTGCCGGAGCATCAGGCGGTGGAAGTCCCAGCGCAGCCGCAAAGGCAGATTGATCGCCAATATCTGGTGCTGCACCATGGTACGCAACGCCACCAGCCCGATGCTGGCAACCATAACGATGCCCATGCCCCACAACACGCGACTTTCCTGCGCAGCCGCATCACCACCGGCCTGCCAGGTCGAGAGCAGATCCACGACCTGACCGAGGAAAGAAAACAGCCAGGCTTCGTAGATCGACACTGCGGCACTGAGCAGCGCAAACGCAAGAATATAGCCGCGGGCGCCCCGTGTGCATGCCCAAAGGAACCGAGCCAGGCCTTCGGGTGGCGGTGGCACCTCGTCGGGCGGGAAGGGGTCGAGTCTTTGTTCAAATACGCGAAGCATGCTGGTCTCCGAAACGATCAAGTGAAGGAGATTCTGCCATTTAAAGGTTACGTTGAGGGTTATGTGTAGTGGCGGGGGGCTCTATTGGCATGTTGCCCCCCTCGTATTCCTTCCAGAACATTCTTCGACCCACTGATACACAGGGATGAAATGGAAATGAATGGAGGAGGGGCTGAGCCGGTTCTAATGCGGTAGTTTGGCGATCACCTTGATCTCGAAGTCGAAGCCGGCCAGCCAGGTCACGCCCATAGCGGTCGCCGTCGGGTAGGGCGCTTCGCCCCAGTACTCGGCCGCGACTTCCCAGATGGTTTCGAATGTCGAGTCGGGGTCGACCATGAAGATGGTCGTGTCGACCACATCCTCGAAACTACTGCCGGCCTCGGCGAGGATCGCGTTGAGGTTGGCGAAGGCCAGGCGAACCTGTGCCGCGAGGTCCGGCTCGGCCGATCCATCCTTGCGGCTGCCGACCTGACCGGATACGAACAGAAACCCGTTGGAGCGAATCGCCGGCGAGTAGCGGTGCAGCTCGTACAGTGCATGGCGGTCAGGCGGGAAAACGACATCACGTTTGCTGGTCATTGCCTACTTCCTTCGGGGCCATCGCGGCCCGCTGTTTACGATAAAGCCACTGTAGAAAGACGGCCGACCTGGATAAACAGGCAACTCTGGTCATGACTGTTTGTAGAATCCAAACTATCCAGACCCGAGTGAGGCTTGAAATGGACCGTTTCGATGCGATGCAGGCCTTTGCCCGAGTGGTGGAAACCGGCAGCTTCACCAAGGCGGCAGCCACCCTGCACATGAGCAAGACCAGCGTGACGCAACTCGTCCAGCAACTGGAAGCGAGGTTGCGCGTGCGTTTGCTCAACCGCACCACACGCAAGGTCAATGTCACCGCCGATGGCGCGGCCTACTACGAGCGCGTCATCCGGCTGCTGGCCGATATGGACGACGCTGAGACCAGCCTGTCCAGCGCGTCGATGACACCGCGCGGGCGGCTGCGGGTGGATGTGCCCAGCCCGCTGGCGCGAATGCTGCTGATACCAGCCTTGCCCGGGTTCTTTGCACGCTACCCGGAAATCCAGTTGACCATGGGCGTGAGCGATCGCATCGTCGACATCATTGGCGAAAACGTCGACTGCGTGGTGCGTGGCGGCGAGATCACCGATCAGTCCCTGGTGGCAAGGCATGTGGGCGATCTGAAACTCGGCATCTATGCGGCGCCGGGCTACCTGCAGCGCTTCGGTACCCCGGCGCACCCACGGGAGCTGGAGGAAGGCAGGCACAGCACCGTCGGCTTTCTCTGGTTTCGTACTGGCAAAACCTTGCCCTACGCGATGCAGCGGGGCGAGGAACGCATCGTGGCCCAGGGCCGCCCACAGCTGACGGTCGACGACGGCAATGCGTACCTCGCCGCAGGTCTGGCGGGACTAGGCATACTCTGGCTACCGCAGTACATGGCCAAATCGCACCTGGTCAGCGGCGAGCTGCTGCCGCTGTTCGAGGACTGGCACATGGTGCCGATGCCGATGTATCTGGCATTCCCGCCGAATCGCCATGTCAGCGCCAAGGTGCGGGTCTTTATCGACTGGGTAATGGAATTGATGGCCGAGCATGCGCCAGTGATTGGGCGGGGTTGATGGTGGAGGGGGCTTTCGGGCCAGAAGTGGTTCCAACGTGTCGTGTTCTTTCCAGGACTTTATGTCGCCCGGTTTTCTGTTGGATAGAAAACGCCCGGTTCAATCGTAATGCTGTTCATTTAAGGAACGACACAACTTTGTAGCAGCTGGCGAAGCCTGCGTCCGGCTGCGTAGCAGTCGTAAATCCTCAACGCGCTGATTTGCTGAAACACCGCATCGTTTGATTTCACGACTGCTACGCAGCCGGACGCAGGCTTCGCCAGCTGCTACAAGGTTCGCGTTGGCTTAAGTGAACAGCATTACGATTGAACCGGGCGTTTTTGCTCAGAACTTCACCTTGATCCCGAGTATGCCTTCATAGCTTCGGCTGTCTTCGCCAAAGGCTTTCTGATAGCCAAGCGAACCCGTGACGGTGGTACGTTCATCAACCTGATAGTCGACGCCCAGATTAAGTTCGCCCCATGTGCCGCTCATGTCGGTGCCGAAGGGAACATAGCCGTCGGCGGAAGAAAACTCGGTCTTGGTGCTGCCTTTGAACTCGTGCCAGACGCTCGGGCGAATCCATCCGTTGGTGCGATGTACCTTGCCTTTATCGTCCTCGCGGAACCAGTCCTTGTCGATGCGCACACCAAGGCGGCCGGTCAGGGAGTCCATATCCTCGAAGCGCACCTGGGCGAAGTCGTCATGGCTGTCATCGATCCGGACTTTGCTGACGATCACCTGGGCCTGTGGCTCGACGTGCAGGTTCTTGTCATTTTCGGCATGGAACGGGTACCCACTTTCCAGGGAGGCGGTGACCCCGTGGGCGCGGGTCTTGAGTGCGTCCATGTCGTTGGGGGTTGCCTTGATGTCGAAGCGATTGAACTGAAGCACGCCGTCCAGGTACCAGCCTTCAGGGCCGAAGTGCGTCCAATAGCCACCGACACCGTAGGCGTGCAGCAGGTCCTCGCCTGCGTTGGCACCGTCGCTGTGCTCAATGCTGCCGGCGATGCGGCCGATGTTCAGCGACAGGCCAGCCTGGTCAGTGCTGCCATCAATGTCTTCGTTACGGTACAGATCGGCACCGACCTGGAAAGCCTGAATCCGGTAGTCGGAGCGGACATTATCGCCCAGTTCGTCGTTGCCCTGGCGGTGGATCAACCGGCCCCAGCCCAGGCTTGGGCCGTAGCTGTCGACTTCTTCCACGGGCAGGGGATCGGTGGTCATCCGACGTTCTTCGCCGACGCGTTCATGCAGGGTATCGACCATGGCATGGCTGTAGTGCAGGAGCATCGCAGGCAGCGCGCGGTACAGCGAAGTTTCCGCGCGGTAGTTGGGCACTTGCCGGCGCACTGGCGCGAGCGGTTGCTGCGGTTGCACCACCGGCACCACCGGCACCACCGGATTGGACGGAGTAATCGGGGTTACTGGAGCCTGCGGGCCAACCGGCACCACGGGTATCACCGGCTCAACAGGATTAACCGGTACTACCGGTTCAACAGGCACTACGGGCACTACCGGCACTACCGGTTCAACAGGCTCGGCGTCCCGGGTCGAACGCAAGTACCAGGCTTGGGCGTTGCTGCCATCCTGGCTGGCACGGTGCAGGCTGTACTCGTAAGGGCCGGCCTTGACCCTGCTGAGCAGGCGGAACGCATCGGGCGTGGTGGTCGCACCGTTGACTGCATCGACCACCAGGATGCCATTACCTTGGGTCACGGCACCGGGGCCCCCCGCATTCTTGATCAACAAATTGCTGCTGCCGTCGGCCTTGCCGCCGTCCACTACCAGTTTGTCGGAGGGTGAGCCATCGGTGTAAAGGTAGGTGTTCAGCGCAAAGGTGCCGTTGGCGCCATGATAGTCGTTGACCGTCAGGTTCTTGAATTGCCCGCCCAGCGGCGCGCTGAAGTCGATCAGGCTGGATTCATTGCGCAGGGTGCCGAGATTCGATTCTCCCGTCAGGTTCCACAGGCTGGTATCGCGCAAATTGACGGTGGAGTGGCTATCGCCAGCAGTACGGGCCGAGCCGTTGAGTACCGAGCCAGCCACATCGATATTGGCGTTGCCGGCGCTGGCCAGCGAGCGGCCGACGCCTTGCCACAGGCCTGTGCCCATGTCAGGCACCTGGCTGCCATCGCTGGCCACTGCGCTGTCGACATTCAACCACTGACCGCTACCACCCACGATGCTGTCGCTCAGCTTGATATCGGCCACACCGGCGACGGCAACGGTTGCGCCCTCCCGGTTGTGCAGCACGCTGTTGTCCACGTTCGCCTGACCTTTGAGGACGTCGGTGCCTTGGCTGTACAGCGCCGCAGCCTGGCCGCCATCGGCATTGATGGTGCTGTGGGTGACGTCCAGCACGCCGCCGTTTTTGGCCACCAGAGCATGGGCCAGGTCACCGCGGGTGTTAACCCCGACCTGGTCGAGTTGCACGCTGGCCTGGTTGTTGGCCAGGACGCCGAGAGCGCTGTCGCCGTGGGTGCTGACGGCGCTGTTGCTGGCGCTAAGCTGCGCCCCGGATTCGGCTTGCAGGCCATGGGACAACTGGCCTCGGGTGGTGAGTGTGGAGTCGATCAAGTCGAGGGTGGCGGTAGGGGTTTGGTACTGACGGCTGACCAGGGCGCCGGATGCCTGTTGACCCAGGGTTTCGACACTCACGTTACGGGCGGTCAGACTCACCTGGCCGGGTTTGAGTGTACCGATGCCGGCGTACAGGCCCGTCGAGTATTGTCCCGCGGTTTTCACCGTCAGCCCCTCCAGCAGCATGCTGCCGCCATCATCCACTGCAGCGCCATAGGCTTGGCTGCCGAGGGTCTGCACGCTGGTGCCATAGGCGTTGAGTTGGGCACCTTGGTTACGTGAGGCCAGGGCATGGGGGAAGGTCAGGTTCGATTGCACCGGCGAACCGTTGCCACTGGTGGTGACCGATCCACCGTACAAGGTAATGGTCGAACCGGTATCCGCCACGACCCCCATGGCATTGTCATCACCCGAGGTCCGGACGCTCAGGTTGCGGGCGATCACCGTCGAACTGCCTGCGCTAAGCCCGGCCGAGTAATTGCCTTGTGTGTCGATCAGACCGTTGTTGAGTTCCAGGTCGGCACCGTCGAGGGCGCGTACGCCATAGCTGGTTTTTTGTGAGGTACGCACTTCGCTGTCGTTCAGGCGCAGACGCGAGCCTTGGCCTTCAACCAGTGCGCCGAGACCCCAGGGGCCGACTGCACTGGCCGCAGGATCGAGACGGATGGTGCTGCTGCTCACGTCGGCGCTGGCACCACCGTTGACATAAATGCCATGGGCGCGGGCACCACCGACGTCGATGCTGCTACCGGTCAGGGTGCCCCGGGAACCGTTGCCTTCGACGCTGACGCCGTGACTGAAGGTTCCCTGGCTCGACAACGCGCTGCCTTCGATGCTCACGGCACCGCTATTCATGGCGCGGGCAGCCGAGGTGAAATCAGCGACGCTGCCAGCGCCTTTGAGCGCCACGCTGCCTTGGTTCAACGTGACCTTGCTGCCACTGCCATCGGCGCGAATACCGCCGATGTAGTTGCCGATTGCGCTGGCGTGGACGGCATCGGCCAGGATGCTGGAACCACCCACGGCGTGGAGCACAGCGGTGCTGGAGGTGCTGGTCGCGGCACCGGTACTGGTGAGCTCGCTGCGCTCAAGCTGGATGGTTGCACCTGCTTCGGCGCGGGCACCGCTGGCAGAGACGGCGTTGCTGCGCACCGTCACGTCGGCCGCATCGATCCGACTACCACTGCCGCTGGCCAACAACCCGTGGCTGATGCTCAGGGTTTTCTCATCCAGCGGTGCCGAAGCATTGCTGATGGAGGCGCCACTGGTGCTGATTTGCGTACCTTGGCCCAACTGGATACGGGCGCCGTCTCGCGCCCAGGCACCGACCGCGCCTTTACCGGCGGTCGTAACGGAACCGTTGTTGAGGGAGATCTGACTGTTGTTACCCGTCGCCAGCAGGCCATGGCCATACACTGCGCTGCCGGTATCGAGAGTGGCTGCGTCGAGGTCAATACCCGCACCGTTCTCGGCACGGGCGGCGTTGGCCTGGGTACCTTTGGTGCTGACGCTGATCTGGCTGGCGCTAATCTGGCTACCCACGCCGTCGGCCTTCAGGGCATGGCTGCCGGTGGTTGGGCTGTTGGCACCAGTGGTCGTGAGGGTGCTGCCCTGGCCGAGCGTGATTTTGCCGCCTTCCTGGGCGAGCGCCGCGATCGAGCCCTTGGATTGGGTGCTGACCGAACCACCGAGGAAGTCGATGCGGCTGCCCGTGCCCACGGCCACCAGCCCTTGGTTGTTCAGGCCGTTGACGCCACCACCGAGTGTGATGGCGCTGTCGCGCAGCGATACTTGACCACCTGCCTGCGCACTGATCCCCGTCATGTTGTTCGCGGTGATGATGGCCCCATTTGCAGCCTTCGGAACCAGATTGACGGACACCCCGGTGCCGCTCAACTGGCCGCCGTCCCGTGCCAGCAGGGCTGTTTGTTCATGGGCATTGACGGCGGTGAGTGCCGTGTTGTTGACGGTGCCGCGCTCGAAACCGACGCTGCTCGCCGCTTGCGCCAACACCCCGATGGTACGGGTTGCACTCAGGTTGACGGTGGTGTCGTCATGGGCTCCAGGGTTGGCAATGCCGATACCATTGGCGCTGGTAATCACCAGCGGGGCGGGTGCGCCCAGCAATTGTCTGGCGAAAACCTGCGGGGCCTGCTCGCTGGCACGCATGGCGATCAGAAGGTACGAAGGGGCAGCGATGGCAGCGGCTGAAGAGGGTGGGGCAAAGCCGTCGGCAGAAAGCTCAACACCATTCTCCTCGGCTTCGGCTTCTGTCACGCAGAAAGCGAATACACCGGCCAACAGCAGGCTGATGGCACGCCCCAGTCGGGTACGTTGAAAGGCAGGATGGGTGGATGATTTATCGTTGTAAGTGTTCATGGCAGCCTCGCGGGCGCTGGAAAGTAGATGCCAGCAGTCTGCTCGTCGGGGTTGGCCGGGGATGTCGGAGCCGTTTCAACGTGGTTGTAGGAGTGACTCTCTATTGTTGCCCTGGTCTATGCTTGGGCGCAGGAACCGCCTTATAGGGAGAAACGCATGGGCACTGTGCTGCTCGTGGACCATCTGCCCATCGTTCGCAATGGTCTGCGTGCGTTGCTTGAACGTGCAGGCCATACCGTGCTGGCCGAAGTCGACAATGGCCAGGATGCGCTGATGCAATGCCGCCAGTTGCACCCGGATATGGTGATCATCGAGTTGTTGGTCCCGCGATTGGGCGGTCTGGATCTGCTGCGCCGGCTACGCGCGAGCCACGAAGGCATCAAGTTGCTGGTCTATAGCGTCCAGGAGGCCAGTCTCTACGCCACACGTTCGCTACAAGCGGGGGCGGACGCCTATGTCAGCAAAACCGACGCCGTGACAGAACTGGAAAGTGCGCTTCTGGCGCTCAGCCATGGGCGCCGTTATTTTCCGCGTGAAGTCACCCGTCAGGACGCCCACAGCGTGCGCGATGAGGGTGAGAGTGAACTGGAGCAACTGTCTGGACGCGAACTCACGGTTTTGCAGATGCTCAGCCAAGGGCTCAACAACAAGGACATCGCCGAGCAATTGAGCCTCAGCTACAAAACGGTGAGTACCTACAAAGCGCGCCTGCATCAGAAACTCAAGGTCAGCAGTGATTTCCAGTTGCTGGAAGTGGCCCGCACGTTTGGCCTGGTCGCGGGTGAAGAACCCGGCGTGGGGCAGGAGTCCTCACTCGATCCGCAACTGCTGCGTGAGTATGACTTGTTGCGTGCGTTGCTCGATTCGGCGCCCTACCCAATGTTCGTGCGCGATCTGGAAGGACGGCTGCTGATGTGTAATCGCCGTTACCTGGCCTACACCGGTGAAAGCTTTGAGAACATTCGAGGCACGACGCTTGCGCAGGCAAAATGGTTGCCGGCGCAAATGCGCCAGGACTCAGAAATGCGCTTGCGCGAAGCGGTCATTCGCCAGGAGTCGTTCATGGCCGAAGCCGTTTTCGAGAATGACGGGATATCGAACGTGATGTATGTCTGGTGTACGCCATTCCGTAACGAGGCCGGTGAGCTTGTCGCCATGTTCGGTGGCATGCGCGACCTTACGGAGCGTGACAGGCTGCTCACCACATTGCGTCACGAAGGTGCCGAGGCGCGGTACGAAAGTCACCTGAAAAGCTCCATGCTGGCCGCGGTCAGCCAGGAGTTGCAGGTGAAAATAGAGGCGATGCGCAAAAGCCTCAAGGCAGTGCTGTTGCCAGACCCCGACCACCCTGAACGCATTTTTGAAAAGCTGACCCGGCACGTCGACAGCATGCGCCAGTCCTTGGCCAGGCTCGACGACTGGATAACGCTGGATGCGCACGATCAGGAGACGCTACACGAGGCTCACAATCTGGGAGCGCTGACGGAAGAACTGCTTGGGCCAATACGCCAGCAGCTCGAATCAAAGGGCTGTCAGTTGAATCTGGGGCCGGGCCTGCGCGCGTTGAAAAGCGCCTGGATCGATGTCCGACATTACCGTCAGTTGCTGGAAAGCCTGTTTGCCTACCTGTTGCAGGGAACACCGCCACCCGGAATTTCCTTGATTCTGACGACGCGCATCCTGCCTCGTGGGTTTCTACGCCTGAGTCTTGAGTTGTCGCCTTGGCATGAACCGGGCGAGGATGCCCCATCAGCCCTGTTGGCGCATGCCAGCATCCAGCGCCTGGTGCTAGCGCTGCAAGGCAAGGTGCAGACCGAGTCCAGTGTGGATGGCAGGCCGCTTGTGTGGCGACTTGAACTGGATCTGCCACAAGACGTGGGCTCCTAACAATAGGGGCGATCCACAAAGGCAGGCGAAGGCGTTGTTTCAAGGCAGTGTGCAATAAAACGCCCCGTCCCTTTTGCAGGAGGCGGGGCTTTTTGCATTTCAGTGTCCGTTCGGTATCACCTCAGGTCTAGCGAACACCGGCACCCGCCATGGACTCTGGCACCCACTGCGCCGTCGACAGCGCTTCGGTGTAGCGAATACCGCCATGAGGGCCTACCACGCCATTGATGTTGTAGGTGCGGCGCGACAGGTCGTACGTCATGAATGGGGTGGCGTCCGGGACCTGTTGGTCATAGCTCTGGCTGAGGAACGCGAAGGAGCCCCGGTACAGTTCGCCACTCATGTCGTACTGATCGGAAGCCAGAGCGGCCCAGGTGTCTTCATCCAGGTAAAAGCGGCGTTTCTTGTAGATGTGGTTGGCACCGGGCTTGAGGTTGCCCTCGACGACAAAGACCCGGTGTTTTTCCCAGCGTACGAAGTCCGGGGCAATGAAGTTGGGGGTGGTCAGCGACTTGGCCTCTCGGGCATAGGTCAGTTTGTAGGTGTTATAGGGCATGATCATTTCTTGCTTGCCCACCAGCGTCCAGTCGTACAGTTCGAGTGCGCGGGCGGTGCCGGGGTTCGGTGTGTCGTAGGCCAGGATCGAAATCTGTTTGACCCGGCGCTGGGCCGGCATGTACTGCCAGGCACGGCCAGGACGCTGCAGCGGATTGGTGGCGTTCTTGAGCATGATCGACTCGCCGGCTCGCCTCGCCGGTCCCGTATAGGACAGTTTCAACTGGTAGTAGAGGTCGGAGTTGCTGATGGGTTTCGACAGGTTCTCGTAAATCGGAAAGGAGACGAAGGCCTCGCCGGTCACCGCCAGGCTCGCCACACCCGCCGAGTCGACGCTCCAGGAGTCGTACTTGGAACGGATGTTCACGCCCTGGTAGCGCAGCAGGAAATTCCACATCGCCTCTGCACCCGATTTCGGGATCGGGAACGGCACGCCGGGCAATACATTGTCGAAAGCTATCCCGCCGTTGAGGGACGTGGCGGCAGTGGCGTTCTTGCGACTATTGTCCAGTACCGCCTGCGGCAGCGATGCGGTGCGATGGGTCGGATACACGTCGATGCGATAGTCGGGGTAGCGGCGGGCCAGCTCGACAGTGGTGGCCGTCAGCATGCCTTTGTACTGGTCAACGTTTTTGCCAGTGATCGCCAGCAGTGGTTTTTCGTGCGCATGGGGATCCGGGCGCATGCTGTCACCGATCTTGAAACCGGCCGGGGCGGTGATCAGGCCACCGCTATAAGGCGGAATGGAGCCATCGGCATTACCGGCCTTTTCAGCGCCTACCAGCGTCAGGCTGGTGCCCAGTTGCGCAGCTTCCTGACTCGATACATAGGCCTGTGCATCGATGGCCAGGGCCATGAGGAGTGGAGTAGCCAAAAAACCTTTCACGAACTTCATATTGTTATTCTCCAGCCTGGCGTACCAGGCAGTTCGAGACGCAGGCGTAGCAGTCGCGTTCGCCTTGTGGGCGTCCCGACTGGCTCAATCGCCAGATGCTTTTTTATGGCCCCATTAAAAAGCCCCCGACCAGGGGGCGCTTTTCATTTGACGACAGTCGCTTGGCTATTGATGACAGACCCATTGTGGGTCGGATCTAAGATGTATCCGGGTGTTATGGGGCGGTTTTTTTCGACCTTGTTTAGCGGCCTTTTAAAACAATGGGTTGGGGATAAATGTTTAGCGTTTCGTCATGAGGAATGCTTGTTGACGATCGAATGTATTCGACTTAAGTCTCATTTTCGAACGCCTGGAGCCTGAAACACACGATGGGTGATCGACGTGATCCCGGGTTCCCTGCTATTAATCAATGATTGTACGAGTGCTAATCATTTCGGGAGCGGGTCATGAGTCCATTCATTCGCATCGGCATTGCCGACGACCATCCAATGTTGCGTGAGGGCGTTGCCAATACGTTGAAAAAACGGGCGGATCTTCAGGTCGTGGAGCAGGGCGCCAATGCGGACGAAGCCATGGATATTGCCCAGAGGGTGCGTCCGGACGTGATGTTGATGGACGTCAATATGCCGGGCGATGTTTTCGCCGCGGTGCGGTTCATTTCCACTGAGTTGTCGGATGTGAAGGTGCTGATGCTGACGGTTTCAGAATCCGAAAATGACGCCTTTATGGCATTGGAGGCCGGCGCGCGCGGGTATGTGTTGAAAGGTGTCAGCGGACCGGAACTGGTCCAGGCGATCAGGTCGGTGGCCAAGGGTGAGTCGTATATCACCCCCGACTTTGCCAACAAACTGCTGAGTAACATCAAGAAACACGAAGCGGAAAATCAAAAGTTTGATCTGACCCCTCGGGAGGAGGAGGTCATTCGCGAGGTTTCAATGGGGCTGACCAACAGGGAGGTTGCGTCAAAGCTGTTGATCAGCGAAAAAACCGTCAAGCACCACATGGGCTGTGTGATGCAGAAACTGAACGCCCGCAATCGTGTCGAAGCGGTCACGGCCCTCCGGCACTACAGAGAGCGCGAAGCGCTCGGGCGGCTTCACATCGGCGCAGGGAAAACCCCAACGGATGCCCAGGGCGGCTCCTGACTAGAGTTTGAACTGGGCATTGACCGACGCACCCGAAGCGCTGGAGTCGATGCTGAACAACCCGCCCAGAGACTCAACGCGATAACGCATACCGGCGAGCCCCAATCGGGTTCTGCCGGATGTCTCGAGCAGCATGGCATCTGCCGCCATGCCTGGACCTCTGTCCCTGACGCTGATATTCAATACTTTACCCAGGCACTTCGCCTGGATGACCTGACCCTCACCGTTGGCATGACGGTAAGCGTTGTTGAGGGCTTCCTGCACAAAACGGTACAAACAGAGTTTGAGCGGCAGCGGCGCGGTCTTGGGTAGCTGCCCCAGGATTAATGTGACCTTGGTGCCAGTGCGTTGCTCGTGCCGTTGCGCCACCAGCTGCAACTCTTCCACCAGGCCCAGGTTGTTGATTTCCGGAAGTGCCAGGCCTCGTGATAATTCGCGGACCTCACGCAATGCGTCGGTAGCGGCGCCACGAATGGTTTCCAGCGACTCCTGATCGACCGCCGGGCAATTTTCGACGAGGTCGTCGAGCCGGATCAGAATCAAGGTCAATAACTGCGCGGGCCCATCGTGCAGGTCCGCACCAATGCGCCGCAAGGTGAGTTCGTTGACCTGGGAAAACTCCTGGGTCGCCGTCGCCATCTTGCGCTGGAGTTCGGCATTGCTGATGTGCAAACGGGTTTGCTCCTGCAGCCGTAAGTGCAGTGCCACTTGCTGGCGCTGAATAATCTTGTCACCGCGTCGCACGATGAAAAAAAGCAGCGTCAGCATTGCCAGCGTCGCGGCGCCAACAACCCCCCATACCTGCTCTCGGACACGATTGATCTCGCGCTTGAGGCTATCGGCTTTTTCATAGAATTCGCCCACCGCGATGATCTTCCCGGAGTTTGAATCCCGCAGGGGCGCGTAGATCTCATAGAGCGGCTGGTTGAGGCTGCGCTCGAATTCGTTCTCATCCTGGCTCAGTTCTTCAAGGTCGGTGACCACTTTTCCCTTGAGTGCCTCAGAGACGTGTTCCGTCGGGAATTTGTGGTGGGTGAGGGCTTTATTCGTGCTGTAGACCACCGTGCCATCCGCTCGCCAGATCTTGATCGAGACAATGTGCTGTTGGAGCGCACGACTTTGCGCGAGGTGGTCCAGGGACTGGATGCTTTCAGCCGAGAGGTCGTTGTCCCGGCTCAGCTCCTGCACATACGGCTCCAGAAACGTATCCATGTACTGCGCGGCTGCTTCTGCCGCGCTATGTACCGCGGCTCTTTCTATTCGTTGGCTCACCAGTTTGCCGACGGAGAACATGGTCAGCCCCAGGATCACCGCTGCGAAAATGACAAACTGGGTCGAGAGACTCAGCTTGCGCGCCCGGACGCCGATCCGTGTGCGCCAGATGCCATTACGAACCTCATCGGAAGCAGGGGCTGGTTCAACCATAGCCTCAGTCTCCTGCGCGATCAAAGTCTCGTTTTTTGAGTCGGCTTGCGCATTTTTTACCATCGATTGAGTCCTTGATCATCGTTTGGAAACGATTTTTGTAGCCCGGTTGGGCGTCCGTTGATTAATTCTGAATTGATGATCCGCCTGCTGATCGTAGGCTATTGCAATGGCATTCGCTCAGAGTGGCGATTGTGCAAAGAGGCCCATTTGAACCTGACGTATCGCAGGTCCTGCCGGTGGCGCGGGAACTTCAGGTCGCTAGCCGGGTCAGTACGGCGCTGTATTGGAGATGCCGAGCAGCGATGTACCTGTTTTACGACAGTGCCGTCCGAGATCCGCCGAGTCCGCCCCTGATGCCAAACAAGAGTTTTCTGCCGGGTCTCATCCTGGCGTTCTGCGCCGTCGCGTCGCTTGGCTCGGTGGCTGCCGAGCGAAGAGCGCCCTCGCAAAGTAACAGCGCCTCAACCACGCTGATCGAAACCGCCTCGCGCCAGTATGAAACCGGGCAGTTGGACCAGGCCGCTGCCACGCTGGAGCGTGCCCTGCATATCCAGCCGAACAATCCCGCGACGCTGCATTACCTCGGCGTGTTGCGTCTTCAGCAGGGGCAGTACCAGCAGGCTGAAACATTGGCGGTGCGCTCGAACATGCGGGTGGGTCGCAACGTCGAGTTACGCAACCGCAACTTCCAATTGATCCAGGCGGCGCAACAGGCCAAGGCTTCGGGTACCTCACCCAACGCCAGGGACGACGTGGTCGCCGTACAGAAAGGGCTCGAAGAGGAAATACAAAGGCGCCGCGAAGCGGAGTTGCAAGTGGCTTCGGTACAGCCGGCGCCCGTGAACGATGAGGTTGAAATTCCCCGCGGCCACTGGCCGCCGCCGGGTAAATGCCGCATCTGGTTTCCCGATCGCCCGCCGGGGCATCAGCCGGCACCTGGCAAGTGCAAGAAGCTGCGAGATCGTGTTCCCTCAGGGGCTTTCCTGGTGCGCGGGTGAATTGCTGAGTGTGGGAACTTTCGTTTGATAAGCCAGCATAAAAAGTTATGAGCTAATAACTTTGTATTTATAGCTTTTCTCCATGTTTTACATGGGCTTTGTTATATGTCCCTCCTTATATCTTTAGAATAATTTGTGATTAGTCACGGCTGCTTTTATGTCTTTATGATCTGTTCCACACAACTCGTGAGACAGGGGGTAGCTCGATGGCCATTCAAATCAAACCGGTCGCTGGTCGAATTGGTGCACAACTGGAAGGTGTGAAGTTAGGTGGGCACATCAGTGCTGAGAATTTCGAATTTATTAACCAGGCACTGCTGAAATATAAAGTGCTGTTCTTTCGCAACCAACATCTGGATGACGCCGAACACGAAGCTTTTTCCCGGCGCTTCGGTGAACAGGTACCGCATCCGACCGTACGTTCTGCTGAACAAAGCGCCGCCATTCTGCACCTGGACGCCAAGGAAACCCGCGCCAACTCCTGGCACACCGATGTCACCTTTGTTGCCAATTACCCGAAAATTTCCATCTTGCGCGGTGTGGTTATTCCACCTTATGGCGGCGATACAGTCTGGGCCAATACTGCAGCGGCCTACGCCGACTTGCCGGAACCCTTGAAATTACTGGCTGATAGTTTGCGCGCGTTGCACACCAACTTATATGACTATGCGACGCCGCGTAATACCAGTGAGGCGGGCCTCAAACGTTATCGCGAGCAATTCACTGCTGAAGTTTACGAAACCGAACATCCTTTAGTGCGGGTGCATCCGGAGTCGGGTGAAAGAAGTTTGTTGTTGGGGCACTTTGTCAAACAGATACAGGGAGTAAACCACAACGATTCGAAACAACTGATTCGCCTGTTCCACGACCGTATTACCCATGTCGACAACACCGTGCGCTGGCGCTGGGAGGAGGGCGATGTGGTGATTTGGGATAACCGCGCCACGCAGCACATCGCGATCAACGACTACGGCGATGCTCAACGCATCGTGCGCCGGACCACCATCGACGGTGATGTGCCGGTCGGGGTGGATGGTCGCTTGAGCCAGGCGCTCAAGCCAAGCCCGGATACCCGCTCGCCGAAAACCGAAGCCGACAAAAAACACCTCGCCGCCTGACAAGCGAGCCTCATGGACACAAGGAAGGTTGTATATGGAACTCAAAGGTATTGCCCTGTTTCACAAACGCAGCATCGCTGCGGCACTGGCGGCGCTTTTTGCAATACCCCTGGCCCAGGCCGATGTATTGCGCGTTGGTGTAGCGACAGCCGGCGGCGGTGATCCGGTAACGTTCAGCGGCTCGCCCCTGGCCATCGTGCGCAATCAGCAACTGCTGGAAAAGGCTTTTGCTGGCACCGGGACCGAAGTGCAGTGGTTCTTTTTCAAGGGGGCTGGTCCGGCGGTAAACGAAGCCTTGTCTAACCAGCAACTCGACTTTGCCTACCAGGGCGATCTGCCCGCCGTCGTCGGGCGCTCCAATGGACTGGACACCAGACTGCTGGCCGCACTGGGCGTACGTGCCAATCTTTACCTGGCCGTTCCCAAGGGATCAGATATCAAAAGCATCGAGGATCTGAAAGGCAAGAAGGTGGCGATCTTTCGTGGCACCAACGGCCATCTGGTGACGATCAATCTGTTGGCCGAGCATGGTCTTACCGACCGCGATATCAAGGTCATCAACCTCGATACCGGCAGCACCCAGGCTGCCTTGGTTTCCAATGGAGTAGATGCCGCATTTGGCGGTCGTGAGTTGTTCAAGCTACGCGATAAAGGCCTGATCGACATCGTTTACGACAACCCCACTCAGGATGTGCGCTACACCCGGCAGACGGCACTGGTTGTACGGGGTGCCTATGAAAAAGAACATCCGGACAACGTGCAAAAAGTCGTCGACACGCTAGTGGATGCGGCGAAATGGACGTCGGAGGACAGTAATCGTGACGCGGTTTTCACGGAATGGGCCAAGAGTAATGAACCGGCAGAATCCCTGCGCGCCGACTTTACCGGGGTCAAAATCAGGGACAGAGCCTCGCCGCTGGTCGACGACTTCCTGCTTGGCCGCTATAAGGCCGTGGCGGATCAAGCCAAGGAAGAAAAGCTCATCCGTCGCCCCGTCAGTATCGATGGCTGGTTCGAGACCCGCTATTTGCAAAAATCCCTCAAAACCAAAGGCCTTGAGAACTACTGGACGCCCTACGGTCCGGATGGCAAACAGCCGGCGGGTAATGCAGTAGCGGCCGCGACCAGCAAGCAAGGGAGCTAGACCAATGGCCAGGGCACAGACCGTCAAACTGGAGCCGTACGCAGCGCCGGGATTTCCTGGCGATAACGTCAAACGTTTGCCACCGTCACCGGCCCGGCCAGTACGCAAGATTGAAGTGCCGCGTCAGTCAGCCTGGTCCGTCAGTCTGGTGGACAAGGCCTTGCCCTGGCTGTTGCCGCTGGTTTTGCTTGGCTTATGGTATTTGGGGGTGGAACGCGGCTGGCTTTCAGAGCAGGTGCTTCCCCCGCCAGTGTACGTTTACCAGACGTTGTCGGACCTGGTCACCAGCGGTGATCTGTGGCTGAACGCGTCTGCGAGCCTGCAGCGGGTGGTCGTCGGATTTACATTGGGCGCCTTCACCGGCGTGGCACTGGGACTGGCGATGGGACTGTCCAGGACTGTCGAGGATTTTCTCTTGCCGACCTTCAACGCATTGGTGCAAATACCGGTACTCGGCTGGTTACCGTTTGCCCTGTTGCTGTTCGGTATCGGCGAGACGCTCAAGTACGTGCTGATTGCCAAGGCAGCCTTGGTGCCGATCACGCTGTGTACCTTGCAGGCTTTTCGCCAGGCACCCAAAGGGTTGTTGGAAGTCGGCCGGGCCTACGGTTTCAGTCGTCGGCAAAGCGTCACTTCCATCGTTTTGCCTGCGGCTATCCCGACGCTGTTTACCGGTTTGCGCCTGGGCTTCACCAAAGCCTGGTTATCGCTGGTCGTGGTCGAGTTGGTGGCATCGAGCGAGGGGTTGGGTTACCTGATCGTTTACGGGCGTCAGCTGTTTCAACTGGACCTGGTGATGGCGGCCGTTGTGGTGGTGGGTGCGCTTGGTCTGCTGATAGACCGTGGTTTCGATTACGCGGAGAAACGCCTCAATCGTGGTCGACCAACTGCCGGGGGGCGTCTGTCATGAGCGCGATCTTGTCAGCACGTAGCGGTAGCCACCGATATCGCGGTTGGGTCTTGCCCATTGTCGTCATTGCCGTGTGGTGGGTGGCTTCGAACCAGGGCTGGAGTCAATCGGGGTTGTTCGTTTCGCCAGAAAAAGTGGCGGCAACGGCCTGGGATCAAATCACCTCCGGCAAATTCTGGCGGGCCATTTCTGCCAGCCTGGCGCGCAACCTCAGTGGCTTTTTTATCGGGACCACCCTGGGCCTGGTGCTGGGTTGCCTGTTGGGCCTGTCGCGGCATTTCGAACGTTTAGTGGGTCCGAGTTTCAACACCTTCAAGCAAATATCCCTGTTCGCCTGGATCCCGTTGATCTCGGTGTGGTTCGGCCTGGGCGATGTGGCCAAGGTGGTGTTCCTGTCATTGGCCGCACTGGTGCCGGTGGTGGTCAATACCTGTGACGGTTTGCGCAACGTCCCGCCCAACCTGTTGGAAGTGGCGCGGGTGTACGGTTTCACCCGGTGGCAAACCATCATCGGGGTGATGCTGCCCGCCGCGTTGCCGTCGATTTTTACCGGGCTTTACCTGGCGCTGGTCTATTCCTGGCTGGCGACCATCGGCGCTGAATACCTGTTGGTATCGGGGGAGGGGATCGGCAACACGCTGATTGATGGCAGCGAACACTTCATGATGGACCTGGTGTTGTTTGGAATGGTGATTATCGGCCTGGTTGGCTGGGGCCTCAACGCAGTGGCCCGGACACTTGAGCGGCGGATGCAGCGCCTGTATGGCATCGCACCTCGTTGATTGGCACTTTCAAAAGGATCGCAACATGCTCAACAACAGCCTGACCCTGGAAAACATCAGCAAGCGTTTCGCTTCCCGACCGGGTAGCTCGACGCAGTTGCAAGTACTCGACAACATCCAGCTCGACATTGCGCCTGGCGAGTTCATCAGCATCGTCGGCGCCAGCGGCTGCGGCAAATCCACGCTGCTGCGACTGATTCTTGGCCTGGACGAAGAGTACGACGGGCGCATCCTGCTGGATGGCAACCCCATCGAAGGCACTGGCCTGGAACGCGGCATCGTGTTTCAGGATCACCGGTTGTTCCCTTGGCTCAACGTCGAGCAGAACGTCGCGGTCGGGCTCAAGAATTCACCCCTGAGCGCTGCGCAGAAACGCGAGACCGTACGCGAGCACATTGAACTGGTCGGCCTGCAAGACTTTATCGATGCCTACCCGCATCAGATATCCGGGGGCATGGCGCAACGTGTGGCGATAGCCCGCGGCTTGGTCAATCGACCGAGCGTGCTCTCGCTGGATGAACCGCTGGGTGCACTCGATGCCTTGACCCGTGCGCGCCTGCAGGGCGAGCTGCAAAACATCTGGGCCAAGGAAAAAATCACCATGATCCTCGTCACCCACGATGTGGATGAGGCGGTATTCCTGGGCGACCGCGTGGTGGTGATGCAACCGAATCCTGGCCGTATCCGGCGCATTCTCGACATCAATCTGCCGCGCCCGCGCAACCGCAGTGACAGCCGCTTCATCGCGCTGCGCGACGATGTGCTGAGCGATTTCGCCGAGCTGCACTGAGCCTTCGCGCCGCACGCAAGCTCATATTTTTATGCCTGCTTTTTTCAAGGAACGGGAAATGTCCGAACGTCAGCTCAGCCTCAACTTATTCATCTACCCGAACGGCCATCACGAAGCCGCCTGGCGTCACCCGCAATCGGTGCCGGAAGCTTCCATGGATATCGGCTATTACCAGCAACTGGCACTACGTGCTGAACGCGAGAAGCTTGATGCGATTTTCTTCGCTGATTCGCCGTCACTGGCCGAAAGCGGGCGTGAAGGTCTGCGCATTCGTTTCGAACCCATCACCTGGCTGGCGGCCATTGCCGCGGTGACCCAACGCATCGGCCTGATCGCCACGGCCAGCACGACCTACAGCGAGCCTTACAACCTGGCCCGCTCGTTCAGTGCGCTGGATCACCTCAGCAAGGGCCGCGCCGGTTGGAACATCGTCACCACGTCCATGGCGGCAGCCGCCGCCAATTTTGGCCTGGACCAACATCCTTCGGCTCATGACCGCTATGCCCAGGCCGAAGAATTCGTGCAGGTGGTCGGTGACCTGTGGGACAGCTGGGAGGACGATGCGCTGGTGCTGGACAAGACGTCCGGGGTGTTTGCCGACAATGACAAGGTGCATTCGATCAACCATGTGGGCACTTACTACAAAGTCAAAGGCCCCTTCAACTCGCCACGCTCCCCGCAGGGGCGACCGGTGCAGGTGCAGGCCGGGTCCTCCGAGGATGGCCGTGATTTCGCCTCCCGGCATGCCGAAGCGATTTTCACCGCGCACCAGACCCTGCACAGCGCGACCGAATTTGCCAACGATATCCGTGCCCGGGCAAAAGCGGTGGGGCGCGATCCTGGCCAGCTGAAAATTCTCCCGGGCATCAGCCCGTACATTGGCAGCACCGAAGCTGAAGCCCAGCGCAAATTCGACGAGCTCAACGATCTGGTGCTGCCGCATGTTTCGCTCGGTCAATTGCGCCGCATGTTGGGAGTTGATCTGTCCGGTCACGATCTGGATGCGCCGTTCCCGCGCCACCTGGTCAATTTCGACAGCAGCGAGAGCCAGTCCAGTCGCTTCAAACTGATCATCGACATCGTCGACCGCGAGAAACCGACGCTGCGTCAGCTGATCAATCGTCTGGCCGGTGCTCGCGGGCATTGGGTTCCGGTCGGTACGCCGGTGCAGATCGCCGACCTGATTGAGCAGTGGTTCCGCAGTGGCGCCGCCGATGGATTCAATGTGATGCCGCCAGCGTTCCCCGAGGGCTTTGACGTGTTCCTCGATGAAGTGCTGCCGATCCTGCGCAAGCGTGGGCTGTTCCGCCATGAATATGCGGGCAGTACGCTGCGCGAACATTATGGTTTGAGTCGCCCGGTTTCGCGTTTTGCCCAGGAACCCACCGCAACGACTTTTCCATTGCGCAGCGCAGTGCAATCGATTCCATATCCTGTTTGATCTCGTTCCGGGCTAAAGCTGTATCAGCGGGAGAGCGCCTCAAAAGACTGTTAAGGCGCTCTCCCGTTGACGTTCTGTTGAAGACTCAGTGAGAGACAATCGGTGCCGTCACCGTCTTGCCGAGCGCTGAGGTAATGGTGATGGTCGGGTTAGGCGACGGGCCACTGCCGGTGGTTGTCACCGATATCCGCCAGCGAGCGCCGGTACCGATCGGGACCAAGGTGGCCGTACCAAGGTTCAGCGGGCCCGTGGTGGTCGAGGCCGTTGCTGTAATGATGTTGCCCGTGCCTCGCGATGTGGTACCGCTCAGGTCCCAGGTGTAACGGCTGTTGCTGCGGGCGGTGACCACCGCGCTGGTGACCACCAGGTCTTCATTGACCGCCGCCGGGGCGGATACCGCCACGGACACCGTCGCCGGGTTCGACACCGCATCCTTGGCGTCGCTGGCGTTATAGGTGAAGGTCGCGGTGAACGGCTCGGGGATGGTGGCCGGAGGGGTGTAGATCACCCGCACACCGTCGGTGCTGACGATGCCTTTACCCGAATCCGGCTGGTTCAGGTCCACCACTTTGAGCGGCAGATTACCGTCCGGGTCCGTGTCGTTGGCCAGCACGTTGATGGTCACCGGCAGGCGGTTGTTGCTGATGGCGCTGTCGGGATTAGCCACAGGTTTTTGGTTTTCGCCTTCATGATCCTCATCGGTATCGCCGCTGCGGAAGGTCGGCAGCGCCGCGGAGGCCACGTAAGTGACACCGTCCCAGCCGGGCAGGGGCGTTGGCATCAACTGGAACTGGCCGGGATGTTCGATATCCCAACGCAGCAACATGGAAGTGTCTTCGTGCTGGGTGTTGTGGCAATGCTCCACAAACGTACCGGCAAATTCACGGAAGCGCAGCGCTACGTCAATTTCCACCGAACTGTCGATCTCTTCGCCCACGCGATACACGTCCTTGCGCGCCCATTTTTCCCATTCCGGGGGGGGTTGACCGTCGCGGCTGAGAACAACGCCTTCCTCGAAATGCACGTGCACCGGGTGGCTCCAGCCGTTGCCGCCGTTCTTGATTTTCCATACTTCGAGGGTGCCGTCGCCGGAGAACCCGGCGTCCGTCGGGCCGTTGGCCAATTGCGGGGCGGCGCTGATCCGGCGAGGATCCATGGCATAGCCGAAACCGCCGTCGGTCTTGACGGTCCAGGGGGCTTCGTCAGTGCCGTCGGAGCGACCGAAAATGAACTCGCGATGCCGCGCCACTTTGAGTTTGGCCTGGTCGACGGGGTTGTCTCGGTCGATGGTCAGCGGGATCATTTTCTTGCCGGCCGGTTTGCCCGGTTTGGCGGGTTCATAGTCAGCCGGGTTCATGCTCACGTCCTGGCCGGAGTAAGGTTGCACCCACAGTTGCAGGAACTTGCCCACCACTGGGTCGCCCTTGTCCCATTTCGGACCATCACTGGTTTGCTTGATTTCGGCCTTGTACTCCTCGGACAACACTTCGGCCAGGCTCACTTCCTCCTTCTCCGGGCCCTTGCCGGTCTGGTGCTCCATCAGATTGACGAAGTACAGCTTGTCGCCGGGCTGGATGCCGTGTTTCGCGAAGTTGATGATGATGTCGTAACGCTCGGCGATCGCCTGTGTCGGCAGAATCGCGTTGTGCCCCTGTTTATTGCCGTCGCCGTCCAGGTCCATGCTGCCGTCGAAAGGGATAGCATGTTCCATGATGTTGCCGTCGTTGCCGATCATGTGAAATGGCACGCGGTTGTAGGAGACGCCTGAGCCGGACGGGCCGCGGAATTCGCCGCCGGTGCCAGCGATTTCACGTACCACGGCAATCTTGAAGTAGCGCGACACCGAGCCGTTGAGAATGCGGAAGCGATAACTGCGTGCGCGCACTTTCAGGCGCGGCTCGTACTGCCAGTTCACCAGGATCTGGTCGCCGAGAAAGCCGTCAGTGTTGAACGGGTTGAACCACAGCTGACCGTTGGCGTCCCAGGCCTTGTCCGCGATCACCAGGTTGACGTCGTAGTCACGGTTGCCCCAAGGCAGCGCCGAACCGCTGGGCAGGCGCAGGTTGACCCCATCTTCCAGTGCTTCGTTGCCGCGATCCAGGGCGCTGTAGTAGTTCATCATCACCGCGTTGCCCTTGTAGACGTTCTGTGCGGTGAAATCGAGCATGTGGTCGTGGAACCAGTGGGTGCTCATGGTTTCGCGCCAGTCGCCCCGGATCTTGATGGTGCCGTTGTCGCAGGTTTTGAGGCCGGGACTGGTGTCGTTGACGTACAGCGTTTCGCCCGGGGCGCAGGGGAACGCTGCACGCGGATCTTCAGCTTTGGTGTTGATGGTGTCGTAACCGGCCAGTTGCAGCGGCCAGCGATAGTCGTAGTACTGCCCCGGAAAGAAAAACGCATTGGTGTAGCCATCGCTTTCGGCCGGGGAGTGACCGTTGTGCTCGTGGGTGCTGATGGTGTGCAGACCGAAGCCCATATTGGCCGCCGGGTCGATCGGCAAGGCATTGTAGTGACGCATCAGCACCGGTTGGCCGTAGCGCACCATCAGCAGTTTTGCCGGAAAGGTGCCGTCGAAAGTCCACAAGGCATTGTGATTTTGCAGCGGAAAATTTGGGTGGAAGCGCGTATCGATGCCTTTGGTGGTGCCCGTCGTGGTCGGGATGTCCGAGGTCTGATAGTAGAGCCCGCCCGGCCCGAATTCACCGACGGCATAGTTGTGCAATTGCCGGCGGTCGCGCATGCCGGTGTTGACACGTGCGCCCACTTGCACGGTCTTGAAATCGACCTGCGGGTAGAACTCGTTCCAGCGCTGATGCGACCAGCCTTTTCCTGGTGGACGGCCTTCGGCAGGCGAACCGACTGGGTGTCGGTTGAGGAAGGTTTCGATCTGTGCCTTCTAGGGGTTGCGGTCCAGTACGTTGGAGAACTGCGACGGGAACGGGAACAGACCAGGCTGGCGCATGAACGCATCCAGCGCGGCACCCGAGGGGGCGCTGCGCGCGACGCTGTTCGGGTCCTGCGCAGGCGCCGGGCCGACGGTGGGGACAGGGAAGGTCAGGGGTGGCGCCGGGATCGTCGGGTCGAGTTTCTCCGTGCCGAATTCCTCGAACAGCAGCAATTGTTGGGTAAAGGGTGACGCCCCGAACAACGGACTGGGCTTACCGTTGGTGGGGAAGTTGTACGAGGTTTGCACACTCGGCGGCAGCACGTTCTCTGCACGCGGCGTGTCGCGGTCGCCGTATACGCCATTGGGCAAGGCAATCGAGCCCTGGTTGGCTTCCGGCAATGCTTCCAAAGCCTCCATCGCGGCTTCGGGATCGGCAGGCGGATTGTAGAAGGCGGAAGGGTCCGTGGGCGGCGGCTGGCTGACATCATCGAGCGGTGCGGCGCCTACCTTGGTCAAGCTGACGAAAATGACAGCGGCTACGCCCCATTTCCTCAGGAAGTTGAGCGAACTGAATGCTGATGCCGCGTTTTTCATGGTGTTCCCCTCGCAACATGCCAAATGGCGAAATCCGTCGTCCCCAACGGAAACGACAGTTACTGCGTTGCAAGGGCTTTGGCAAAAGTCGGGCCAACGGCAAAAAAGAGGTAAAAATCCAGATTTATTAGGTGGTTAATTGGAAGTGTTTCTCAAATGAAACAACTGAGTGGTGGGGGATATTCCTCTAAATAGGTGGCTTTTTGCCTGATTAGGTGGGAACCACCTGTTTTGGGGGAGGGAAGTGCCGATTGAGAGCTGAAACATTTGTCATCGTACAACATGGTTGAAGGGAGCAAGACCTCACCTCCCGTCGTCAATGCGCGACAATTCCCACGGGTGAAGAGCCTAAAGCTTCCAAGTTCAGTAGGAAATCGTCATTTTCACAAGGGGTCTTTCTCTAGACAAACGGCTATGTTTGATATTGACAGCCCGACATGTAACTAGATATAAAAGGCACAGTTGTACGACGACAGACGATACGTCGGCTGTCATGCCAAAAAATAAAAAGAGTGTCGGCCCCATCATGAAATCAACTTGCGTACTCATCCCCCTCAGCGTCGCTTCCTCTGGTCTGATCTTGTCTGCTTGCGCGCCCGCACAGTCAGTTCCGTCGCAGGCGACCGTCCCGCCAACCCCCTGCTAGTACTCGCTACACGCCCGGCTCCAGCCACCAGCAATTGCACTGCGCGTGATGCAACCGGCGGCGGGGTACAGCATAAGTTGATCGCAAGACCCGGCTGGAACTGACCAGCCTTGGCGCGGACTCTTCGCGTTTTGGCGATGCTCTACGACACAATTGATCTCGCTTGAAACCGAGAGATCATCACCACAATCCAATAATAAAGTGATGCCATGAATCTAAACGAGCCCATCAATGCGAATGTGCAACGTGTCGGCCAAGCGGTTGGCAAATACCGCTGGACGATCTGTGCGTTGCTGTTTTTTGCCACGACCATCAACTACCTGGACCGCCAGGTACTCAGTCTGTTGGCGCCGCAACTGTCGACGCAGTTTGGCTGGAGTAACACCGACTACGCCAACATCGCCTCGGTTTTCCAGTTTGTGTACGCGATTTCCATGCTGTTTGCCGGCCGCTTCGTCGACAAGATCGGTACCAAAAAAGCGTATATCTGGGCGATTGGCATCTGGTCCACGGGTGCGGTCATGCACGCCTTTGCCGTGCCGATGGGTGAGGGCATTGGCGCCCTGAGCAGCGCGCTCGGCCTGGCCGTCATTCCGGTCTCGATTGCCGGTTTCATGCTGTCTCGCGCGGTGCTGGCGATTGGTGAAGCGGGTAACTTCCCGATCGCCATCAAGGCCACTGCGGAGTACTTCCCGAAGAAGGAACGTTCCTTCGCCACCGGTATCTTCAACTCCGGTGCCAACGTGGGCGCAGTCCTGGCGCCGATCTGCGTACCGCTGATTGCTGCTCTCTGGGGCTGGGAAGCGGCATTCATCGTGATCGGTATGTTGGGCTTCGTCTGGGTCGCCGTCTGGATTGCGCTCTACCAGAAGCCGGATCAGCAAAAGCGCCTGTCGGCGGAAGAGCTGGCGTACATCCGTAGCGATGAACCTGCGCAAGTAGTCATCCCGGAAGTGTCGGGTGTCGCTGCCAAAAAAGTATCGTGGTTCAAGCTTCTGACCTACCGCCAGACCTGGGCGTTTGCTTTCGGCAAGTTCATGACCGATGGCGTGTGGTGGTTCTTCCTGTTCTGGCTTCCAACCTACCTGTCGGCGCAATACGGCATGAAGGGCGCGGCCATCGTGGCACCGCTGGCCGTGTTGTACAGCTTGACCATGATCGGCAGTATTGGTGGCGGCTGGTTCCCGAGCTACTTCATGAACCGTGGCGACAAGCCGTATGACGGTCGCATGAAAGCCATGCTGGTGATCGCGCTGTTCCCGTTGGTGGTATTGCTGGCGCAGCCATTCGGTTACATCAGCTTTTGGGTACCTGTGTTGCTGATTGGCGTTGGCGCATCGGCGCACCAGGCGTGGTCGTGCAACATCTTCACGACGGTGTCCGACATGTTCCCGCAAAAAACCATCGCTTCGGTGGTCGGTATTGGCGGCATGGCCGGTGGCTTGGGCGGTGTGGTGATGACCAAGGTCGGTGGTTATGTGTTCGACTACTACAAATCAGTCAACGATATTCACACCGGCTACATGATCATGTTCGCTATCTGTTCGGTCGCCTATCTGGTGGCCTGGAGCGTGATGAAACTGTTGGTGCCACGCCACAAGGAAATCACTGATCTGTAAACAACGATCAGTGCAGTAGAAAGCCCCGTCCCACTTCAGTGGGGCGGGGCTTTTTCGTTTCAAGCATCTGATCCGTATTTTCCCGCGCTATCTGCCTCTGTTATGCACCCAGTTGCAGGCTCACAATGACCGCAAACAGTGAGCTCAAATGTAGGAGGCCCCGATGGGCAAGATGGCAATTTTCCTGGGTGGATTTCTGGTGCTGACCATTTTGATTGGCGTCCTGGCCACGTTCTCTCCCGTTTGATCCTTATGCCAGCAGAGTGCTGATCAAACCTCTTCTCGCCACCGCCGCGCCTGAACCAGCAGTGCCGGCGCAAAGTGCAGCACTACCATGCGCACCAGATGATGAGTCAGGATGAACACCACGTTCAGCCCGCCACTGAAGGCGACCATGGAGATGGTCTCGATGGCGCCCGGCATGTAGGCCAGCCATAACGACCAGGGATCGCTGCCCCAAACCCGCCCGGCCACGCAGGCAAACGCTGCGGCGATCAGCAACATCAGGCCAACGGACATCAACGCGGCCCGTCCATGTCGAGCGAGTTCAGCGACACTGATGTCCTTGAATTTCGACCCGATCAGCACACCAAGCAGGACGGCCGCGGAGTCGACACTCCATGACGGCATGTGAAAGCCCTGCAAATAGCCGGTCTTGACGTAGACGCCTGTGAGCACGATAGCGGTCAGCATGAACGGCGCCGGGACGCCGACGTTCAGCAGCAAACGACCCAGCAACAGGCTTAAGGCGATCAGCGATAACAGGGTCAACGCCAGGCTGATGCTCAACGGGCTGCTCTGGACAATCGCCACGGTGGTCTGCCCGGGAATTAAAAAACTCACGAGGAGGGTGATGGAGATCAGTCGCACCAGATGCACGACGATCACTTTGCCGGATGCGCGTTCGGATTCGAGCAAGTCGAATACCGCCGCGAGTGCGCCGGGGTAGACGGCCAGCAGGGTATCCTTGCGGTTCCATCCGGCGATTTTCAGCAGCGCCAAACCGGCCACCGCGCTTTGCACCATCAAGCACACCAGCATCACGCCCAGGCTGGGCAAGATGGCCGCGACCGTATGGCTGTCCCACGCCGAAAACATCAGGCCGGTCGCGATCCCCAGGACGATTTGCACATAGCCGAGGCTGTAACGCAGGGTAGGGGAGAAGCGCAGATTGCTGGCGATCATGGCGCTTGTGAGTATCGAGCCCAGCAACAGGCCATGAGGGACGCCGGCGTATTGCAGCGCGGCGCCGACGCCGGTGGCAATCAGTAAACACAATAGGGTTTTCATGAACCTTCCTTGAGTATGAACTCCCCGAGGTTTACATCCGGGCTGCCCCTGTTTTCCCACTGAACGGCATGAAGCGTCAAGAACGCTGATAGTTCTGTCCTTTAGGCGATATCTACTGGCTTACTAGCGATAGTCGGCAGTCTGTGGTCGGGTTAGAGTCGTGATCACGTTCCTGGCAAATCCGGATGCCCCTGATGACGCGCCCTCGTTTCTTACCCGACAACTTCACCTTGACCCTGATTGGCGTCGTACTGCTCGCCAGTGTGTTGCCCGTCAGCGGTCAGGTCGCGGTGGGCTTCGGGTGGCTGACCAACATCGCCATCGCCCTGCTGTTTTTTCTGCATGGCGCCAAGCTGTCTCGCGAGTCGATCATCGCCGGTGCCGGGCATTGGCGCCTGCATGTGCTGGTGTTCAGTCTGACCTTTGTGCTGTTTCCGCTGCTCGGTCTGGCGCTGAAGCCGGTGCTGTCGCCGCTGATCGGTGATGATCTGTACATGGGCATGCTCTACCTCTGCGCGCTGCCCGCGACGGTGCAGTCGGCCATTGCCTTTACCTCCCTGGCGCGAGGCAACATTCCGGCGGCGATTTGCAGTGCGGCGGCGTCCAGTCTGTTCGGAATCTTTATCACGCCATTGCTGGTGACGCTGCTGCTGAATGTGCACGGCGATGGCGGTTCGACCCTCGATGCGATCGTGAAAATCAGCGTGCAACTGCTGCTGCCCTTTATTGCCGGGCAGATTGCGCGACGCTGGATCGGCGCCTGGGTCGGGCGCAACAAGAGTTGGCTGAAGTTCGTGGATCAGGGGTCGATTCTGCTGGTGGTCTTCGGCGCGTTCAGCGAAGCGGTGAACGAGGGCATCTGGCACCAGATCCCGCTGTGGGAACTGGCCGGGCTGGTGGTGGCGTGCTGCGTATTGCTGGGTTTGGTATTGGTGGCTTCAACGGTGCTGGGCAAAGCCTTTGGTTTCAATCTGGAAGACCGCATTACCATCGTGTTCTGCGGCTCGAAGAAAAGTCTGGCCACCGGTGTGCCGATGGCCCAGGTGCTGTTCGCCGGCAGCACCATTGGCGTATTGATCCTGCCGCTGATGCTGTTCCATCAAATCCAGCTGATGGTCTGTGCCGTGCTGGCCCAGCGCTACGCCAAACGCCAGGAATCGGTTGCTGAGTTGATGGCGCAAGTAGATCCTTGATCGCCCTAGTGTCGAATTCCGAGCTCCGAGCCTCGTCTGGAGTGATGCATGAAGGTTGGCGTGATTTCCGATACCCACGGCTTGCTCCGCGCCGAAGCCGTCGCGGCGCTGGAAGGGTGTGAGCGGATCATTCATGCGGGGGACATCGGTAGCCGGGACATTCTCGATCAACTGGCGTCTATTGCCCCGCTGTATGTCGTGCGCGGAAACAATGATCTGGGCGAGCCCTGGGCCGCACAGCTGGACGATCTTCTGCGTTTTGACCTGAACGGATGGGGCGCGTTGCTGGTGCATGACATCGCTGATGTTCCGGCCGTACTGGATGCAGACATCACGCTGGTGATCACCGGGCATTCGCACAAGCCACGCATCGAATGGCGCGGCGAGCGGTTATTTCTCAATCCCGGCAGCGCGGGCCGGCGGCGCTTCAAACTGCCGGTGACGCTGGCGTTGCTTGAGGTGCTTGAGGACTCGATTGAGCCGCGTCTGGTTTCGCTTGTGGAATGATTTTTTTCCGCGCCGGTGTCTATTCCACCTTATGCCGGAGGAAGTCAGGAGGTAATTCGCCAATGCCTTGCAGGCGGGCTTCGAGAAACTCGCGCAACACGCGAACCTTTGTCGAAAAGCGGCGATTGGGAAGGTAAGCCATGTAAATCTGTCTTCCTGTCAGCGAATTAACGAAACGATAGTCCGGCAGGACAATCTGCAATTGACCGTTCACCAGCAGATCGCGAACCAGCCAGATCTCGAATTCCGCTATTCCCAGCCCCCCACACACCGCTTCGAGCAATAGTTCCGAGTTGTCTGATTGAAGATTGCCTTGCGGGAAAATCGAATGTTTTTCCTCTTCCCGGACGAAATACCAATGGGGGTCGCTATCCGGGTGTACGTAGACCAGACAGTTATGGGCGCTCAGATCGCCAGGCGCCTGGGGATGCCCATGCTGTGCAAGGTAGTCAGGCGTGGCGCAAAGCAACGAATCGTTGCGGGAAATCGGATAGGCGATCAAGTTCTCCAAATGGTTTTCACCCTCATGGATATCCAGGTCAAAGCCGCCGACGATCATATCGTTGTGATTGTCTGTCAGGCGCAGATCCATCTGGATGCCGGGGTACATCTTTAGAAAGGGGGCGATAAGCGGCGCGAGGAAACGCCTGCCGAACGCGACGGGCGAAGTGAGTTTCAGAGGGCCACTGGGTGCAAGGTTGAGATCGCTGACCACACGCAAGGTGTCATCCAGGTCGGCGATCATCGACAACGCCCGCGCGTGATAGATCTGCCCCGCCTCGGTCAGTGCGACGATATGGGTGGTGCGATGGAGCAGGGTGGTGTTCAGCGATTTTTCCAACGCCGAAATGGTCCGGGTCAACGTCGAGGGAGAAACGTGCATCTCTCGGGCGGCCGCGGAAAAGCTGCCCAACTCAACGACTTTCACCAAGGCCCTCATCACCCCCAGATGATCGATGCGTGCAATTTCGGAGCTCATTTCAGGTTGATTGCCTTTGCGCTGGGTGCAAAACCGAATTCCTTTACTCGATGTTCCACCGGTTTTTATCGGAATATAGACTCAAACCCATGCCGTGCGCACATCCTTGTTGCCCGTCAACGAATATTCCCCGTTGCAAGTCGGAGTTTGAAGAACCTCATGAATTTTCCTGCCCATGTTCCAATCGCCATTGCCACTCGAAACGAACATGTGGAGCGAATCCATTGGGGGTCAGTGGCCGTGGTGGATAGCGAGGGCGCGCTGCTGGCCTACGCTGGCGACCCGGCCTCCATGACATTTTCCCGTTCTACGCTCAAGCCCTTTCAGGCCGTTCCTTTTGTCCGTGACGGCGGCCCCGAGCGTTTTGGCTTTACCGATGATCAGGTCGCTTTGATGTGCGCCAGCCATTCCGGGGAAGCGTCGCACGTCGATGCCGTGAGCAACATGCTGACGAAAATCGGTCACGAAGTTCATGACCTGGGATGCGGCTGCCATTTGCCGGACTTCTACAGTGGCGACAATCTGCCGCCCCAAGGTTTCCACTTTGATCAACGCCACCACAACTGTTCCGGAAAACACACCGGATTTCTTGCCTACTGCCGCCTCCACGGATTAGAGAGTAGTTCCTACCTGGCGCCCGAACATCCCTTGCAACGCGATATCCAGCGGGTCGTCGCAGGGTTGACGCGGATGCCGCAAAATCAGCTTTGGACGGGGACTGACGGCTGTAACGCGCCAAACCTGGGAATGCCGCTCTCGCGACTTGCGCTGTTATGGGCACGTCTGGCCAGTGGTGATGCCGGGAACGACACAAGCCTCAGTCCTGTTTTGCAGCGGCTGTTCGACGCCATGCGTCGTAATCCTCAAATGGTCTCCGGTACCGGTCGATCCGATCTGGGCATCACCCTGTCCTCCAACGGCGATTGGGTCGCCAAAACGGGGGCTGATGGTGTGCAGACGGTGGGTATCCGCAGTCGCGGACTGGGCGTGGCGGTCAAGGTCAGCGATGGTGATTTTCCCAGTGTGTTTGCCGTCACCATCTCAGTGCTCAAGCAGTTGGGCGTGTTGGAAGGTGAGAATCAGTTATTGGCACCTTGGGCAGATCCCGCGTTGAACAATTGCAATGGCGCCCCGGTGGGGCAATTGAAAGCCACTGTGCAATTGAAGTTCGTCTAATGCACAGTGCCGGCAGACACGAATCAGACATCTAACGCAGAGCTCAAGCCATGCAATCGACGCGCTCACTGGATCAGAAACCCCCAGCCATTTCATTGCGGGCAGTGAACAAATTTTTCGCCAGTCAGCAGGTGCTGTTTGATGTAGACCTGCAAGTACAACCCGGTGAAGTGGTGGTGATTATCGGCCCCTCCGGTTCGGGTAAATCGACGTTGTGCCGGTGCATCAATCGTCTGGAAGCGATCGACAGCGGCGAGATTTTTCTGCACGGTGAACGCCTTCCGGAAGAGGGCGGTGCGTTGGCGAAGATGCGTGCCAAAGTGGGCATGGTCTTCCAGAACTTCAATTTGTTTGCCCACCGGACAGCGATGCAGAATGTTGCGATGGGCCCACGCAAAGTCCTCGGCATGAGTCGTCAGGATGCCGAGGCATGGGCCATGCAACTGCTTGATCAGGTCGGCTTGGGGCACAAGGGCAAGGCGTATCCCGCAGAGTTGTCGGGTGGACAGCAGCAACGCGTCGCGCTCGCTCGTTCGCTGGCGATGAAACCCAGTGTCATGTTGTTTGATGAGCCAACCTCCGCGCTTGATCCTGAAATGGTCAACGAGGTGCTGAAGGTGATGGTCGAATTGGCCCGCAGCGGTATGACCATGGTGGTGGTCACGCATGAAATGGGCTTCGCGCGCTCGGCCGCTGACCGGATCGTTTTCATGGACGCCGGTCGCATCGTCGAAAGTGCGCCCCCCGAGATTTTTTTCAGCGCTCCGCGTTCAGAGCGTGCTCGCGATTTTCTTTCCAAAGTACTCGCACACTGAATCAATTAGTCGAAACCACAATAACAAGAGAAATACACCATGCGCCCAAACCGATTTGCTGCTCTAAGCCTTTCCCTGCTGACGTCCTGCATATTCGCCGGTCTTGCGTCGGCCGATACGACAGAGAAATTCGCGGCCGATTCGACGATGGCCAAGATTCACGAGCGAGGCAAGCTGGTCGTTGGCACCTCGCTGAACACGCTGATGTTCTCCTCACGCAACCCCATGACCGGCAATGTCGAGGGCTTCGAAGCTGAACTGGCAAGGATGCTGGCCAAACGGCTGACAGGATCGGAAGACAACATCGAGTGGGTCAGCACGACGCCGGAAAACCGCATTCCGCTGGTGCAGAACAAACGTGTCGACCTGGTCATCTCAACCATGACGGTCACGGATGAGCGCAAACAGGTCATTGGTTTTGCCGGTCCGTATTACCTCGCGGGGCAAGATTCGCTGGTCCGGGCGGATGACCATTCGATCAATAAAACTGCAGACCTCGACACCAAGACCGTCTGCGTCCTGAGCGGCACCACCGTTGAACGCAACCTCAAGCCGTTGGCGCCCAATGCCAAGATAGTCACCTTTAGCGACGCCTCGGCGTGCGTGGAAGGGCTGATCGATAAACGTTTCGATGCCTATGTCGACGACGGCGCCACGCTGGTCGGCGAGTCGATGCGTCAGCCCGGCAAATTGCGCGTAGTCGGCGCCCCTTTCACCGAGGAGCCCTACGGGATTGCCGTCGCCAAGGAAGACAAGACCTGGCGTGACTGGATCAACACGCAACTGAGCACGTCGATTCGTGATGGCCAGTGGCAAAAAATGTATGACAAGGAACTCGAAGCCGGTTTGGGCGCGCCCCAAGTGCCCGTCATCCAATAAGAAAAAAATCCACAGAGGGTGACCTTGATGCCTTATATCGAACGCTTTCTTGGGGGTATCGCGATAAGCGTCGAGCTCACCCTGCTGTCCTTCGCCATAGCCATTGTCCTGGGACTGCTGCTGGCGGTCATGAGGGTCAGTCCATGGCCGACGTTTCGCTGGTTTGCCAGCGGCTACGTCGAACTCATGCGGATGATGCCGCTTCTGGCGCTATTACTGCTGTTTACCTTCGGATTGCCCAAGCTCGGTTTCATCTATTCGCTGTTCACCTCCACGGTCCTGGTGCTGGGCTTGTATAGCGCTGCCTGGATCTGTGAGGTGGTGAGGGCGGGCATCAATACTGTTTCTCTGGGGCAGATCGAAGCCGCTCGAAGCATCGGGATGCGCTTTGATCAGATACTCGGCGAAGTGGTGTTACCGCAAGCGGTGCAGTCGGTCATCGCACCGCTGGGAAATCTGTTCATCATTCAAATCAAGGCGTCTGCCATTGGCGCTGCAATTGGTGTCGCGGATATCACCTACACCGCGCAGAGGATCAACTTCGATACGGCCTTGGCCGTGCCGACTTTCCTTGGCGCCATGGCTGCCTATTTGCTGCTGACCCTTCCCGCCGGCTGGTTCTTTCGCTACCTGGAGCAAAAAATGGCGGTGATCCGATGAGCTTCGATAATGTGCTGTACGAACCACCGGGGCCCATTGCCAGAAGGCGTAACCGAATCATCTCGGCGTTCGGCGCGATACTCCTGGTTGCTGGCCTGATTGCGGTGGGGCTGAGGCTGGACGAGAGCGGTCAGTTCGACGCCAAGCGATGGGAAATTTTCCTCCACCCGGGGACGCTGCGCTTTTTGTTTGATGGGCTGATGGCGACCTTGCTGGCCGCTGTGATCAGCATGATATTGGCGTTCAGTCTCGCGGTGCCATTGGCCGTTGCGCGGTTGTCCGACAGGCTCTGGTTACGCACGCTGGCAGCCGCCTATATCGGCTGTTTTCGTGCCGTACCGTTACTCCTGCTGATTCTATTTACGGTCATTCTCTTGCCTTCCATGGGGCTCAATTGGTCGGCCTTGGGGTATCTGGTGTTCGGCATGGTGCTGCACCACAGTGCAATGACCGCGGAAATCGTGCGCACCGGGATTCTTTCCTTGGGCCGAGGGCAGCGGGAAGCTGCACTGTCTATCGGCATGCGAGAGCATCAGGCGATGCTGTGGATTGTGCTGCCGCAGGCGTTGAAACTCATGTTGCCGGCCTTGGTCAGTGCGGTTCTGGCGATTGTTCAGGATACGTCACTGGGCTATATCATTCCCTACGAGGAGCTTTTGCGCCGTTCACAGCAGATATCCAGCTTCGCGCCGCAAACACTGCTCCAGTCCGCGTTTATCGTGACGGTCATGTATGGCTTTGTCAGTGCGCTGCTGTTGGCACTACGTCGCTGGATCGAACGGCGGCAGGCCTATACCTCCCGAGCAGCGAAAGGGCGTAAAGACGTTACAGCTTCAGTGGTTTTGACAGAAACGCTTGGAAGTATTCCTGGTGCAACGCCGGCGCTGGGTAATGTTTCATCGCAAGCGTCCACTCGTGATAAATAGTTTGATGCTTTTGTACAAAGGGATCGAGCTTGCCTTTGGGCCACCCCAACCCGAATAACCGGGTCGGGGTAGCCCATTCAAGGCCTCACTTCACATCAAACCGATCCAGGTTCGTCACCTTGGTCCATGCCGCCACGAAGTCCTTAACAAACTTCTCCTTCGCGTCACTGCTCGCATAAACCTCCGCCAGCGCCCGTAACTGCGCATTCGAACCAAAGACCAGATCCACACGCGTCCCGGTCCACTTCACTGCGCCGGTTTTGCGATCACGGCCTTCGAACTCTTCAGCCGCCTCGGAGGTGGGTTTCCATTCCACGCCCATGTCGAGCAGGTTGGTGAAGAAGTCGTTGGTCAGCGCTTCCGGTTGTTGGGTAAAGACGCCGTGTCGGGTTTGTCCGACGTTGGTGTTGAGCACGCGCAGGCCACCGACCAGCGCGGTCATTTCGGGCGCGGTGAGCGTCAGTTGTTGCGCCTTATCGATCAGCAGATGCTCGGCCGGTACGCGGTAGCGGGTTTTCAGGTAGTTGCGGAAGCCATCGGCAATCGGTTCCAGGAATCCGAAGGAATCCACGTCCGTTTGCTCTTGCGACGCGTCCGCCCGCCCTGGCGTGAACGGCACTGTGACGGTTTGGCCGGCATTTTTTGCCGCCTGTTCAACGCCAGCGTTACCGGCCAGCACGATCAGGTCGGCCAGCGAGATTTTCTTGCCGCCGGCGTTGAACTCGCTCTGGATGCTTTCCAGTTTCGCCAGCACGCTCGCCAGTTGTTCAGGCTGGTTGGCTTGCCAGAATTTCTGCGGGGCCAGACGCAGGCGTCCGCCGTTGGCGCCGCCGCGTTTGTCGGAGCCGCGGAAGGTGGAAGCAGCGGCCCAGGCCGTCGATACCAGCTGCGAGACTGAGAGTCCGGAAGCGAGGATTTTGCCCTTGAGTGCAGCGACGTCGTTGTCGTCGACCAAGGCATGATCGACCGCCGGGATGGGGTCTTGCCACAGCAGTTCTTCGTTTGGCAGTTCCGGACCGAGGTAGCGGGAGAGGGGGCCCATGTCGCGGTGGATCAGCTTGAACCAGGCGCGGGCGAAGGCGTCGGCCAGTTGATCGGGATTGGCCAGGAAACGCCGGGAAATCGGCTCGTAGATCGGGTCGAAGCGCAAGGCCAGGTCCGAGGTCAGCATGGTCGGGTTACGCCGTTTGGACGGGTCGTGCGCGTCCGGAATGGTGCCGGCGCCGGCGCCGTTTTTGGCGACCCACTGATGCGCCCCGGCCGGGCTTTTACTCAACTCCCAGTCGAAGCCGAACAGGTTTTCCAGGTAGTTGTTGCTCCATTTTGTCGGTGTGGTGGTCCAGGTGACTTCCAGGCCGCTGGTAATGGTGTCCGCACCTTTGCCGGTGCCAAAGCTGTTTTTCCAGCCAAAGCCTTGCTGTTCGAGACCGGCGGCTTCGGGCTCGGCGCCGACATTGTCGGCAGGTCCGGCGCCGTGGGTTTTACCGAAGGCGTGGCCGCCAGCGATCAACGCCACGGTTTCTTCGTCGTTCATCGCCATGCGGCCGAAGGTCTCGCGAATGTCCTTGGCTGATGCGACGGGATCCGGATTGCCTTCAGGGCCTTCGGGGTTGACGTAGATGAGGCCCATTTGCACGGCGGCGAGCGGGTTTTCCAGATTGCGGCCCTGCTCGGTGCGGCTCTCTTCATTTTCCCCGGGCTCGGCAACCAGCGGGCCTTCGCCGGGCTCTTGCATCGGTTCGTTTTCTTTGCCGTAGCGAGTATCGCCACCCAGCCATTTGTTTTCGGAGCCCCAGTACACGTCTTCGTCCGGCTCCCAAACGTCCGGACGACCACCGGAGAAACCAAACGTCTTGAAGCCCATCGACTCCAGCGCCACGTTGCCGGTGAGCACGATCAGGTCAGCCCAGGAAATGTTGCGGCCATATTTTTGCTTGATCGGCCAGAGCAACCGGCGGGCCTTGTCGAGGCTGACGTTGTCCGGCCAGCTGTTGAGCGGTGCAAAGCGTTGCTGACCCGAGCCCGCGCCGCCCCGGCCGTCACCGGTGCGATAGGTGCCCGCCGCGTGCCAGGCCATGCGAATGAACAGCGGCCCATAGTGACCAAAGTCCGCTGGCCACCAGTCTTGCGAATCGGTCATCAGCGCCGTGAGGTCTCGTTTGACCGCTGCAAAGTCCAGTTTTTTGTAGGCTTCGGTGTAGTTGAAACCCTCGTCCAGGGGATCGGACAGGGACGAGTGCTGGTGCAGGATTTTCAGGTTCAGTTGGTTCGGCCACCAATCACGGTTCGTCGTGCCACCGCCAGCGGCGTGGTTAAACGGGCATTTCGATTCATTTGCCATGTGCGAGCTACCTTTGGTCGTATTCATCCGGGCTATTCGGCCCTTTGTGGGTTCTGGAATAGCGACGAGCGAAAGCAATGACACAGGCTGCTGGGCCAGCAGTTCGATTCACTGATTGTTTTGATCACACGGAAATCGGTACAGCGGAAAACGAGGTGTAATCACGGTGGCCCACGGCAGGCTTAGTCATGTTTCTGACTCATTCCTGTCTCCTTATCAGCTCAAATCCGGCTGGCTGACGCCAGCGCAGGGATAAGGTTAGACGCCTATCCGCAAGTCAGCTAATAGGTGGAGTATTCGGGGCTCATAGGCAAAAGCTTTTGCAGGAGACTCCCGGCACGACTTCGGAACCCCTGTCAACCCGGCGAATCAATGATTCACGAACTGGGTGTTCATTACTCCTGTGTCGGCCATTTATGAACGGGTGGAATGGATCGGTGGGGCGTATCTGGGCGACGACACTTCACGGGCGTTTAGACATGGCGCTGGCGGTGGTCGGCGCCTGTATCAGTCTGTCGGTGATGTTCCTGATCAAGCTAAAGAAACCGCAGGTATGAGCGCGATCATTGCGCCCCAAACACCATCGTCCAATACACCCCCTTATCACTGCGCGCATCCGCCGCGTACCCTGCGCCAACCTGAGTAAACATCGGGTTCATCAGGTTCGCACAATGCCCGGGGCTGGCCAGCCATCCTGCCATGGCCTTGCTGGGTGAACTCTGCCCGGCGGCGATGTTTTCGCCGACCTGCCTGCCACGAAAGCCTGCGGCTCTCGCTCGATCCGCTGGCATGTCGCCGTCGGGATCCTGGTGCGCGAAGTAATTGCCGTAGGCCATGGCTTTGCTGTGTCCTTGTGCGGCGACGCCGAGCGCGGGGCTCCAGCCAAGTGGTCGTGCGGCGGCGAAGCGCCGGCCACCACACATCCGTGGTTTGGACCGCGCGGCGTTGACCTGTGCCAACAACGCTTTGCTGACGGATCGCGAATCGCCGGTCTGACTATCGAGCACCGGCCGCGCCAGCACCACTTGCCATTCGGTCCTGGCGCGACTGACACCAATGTCAGCGTACTGGCCGTCCAGCAACGCCCCGCAGTAATCGTCCTGCAACATGTCAAAAGCTTCATCGGCATCCTGTGCGCCGACCACCCGAATGCTGCGTACCGTCACCGCTGAATAGCCGGACGCTTTCAGCCGATCGCGCAAACCACCGCCATAGCCAATGGGCAATGCGAGATTGGAATTCAGCGCCAGTGGTGCCAGGCGCTGGGCCGGACGTCTGTCGCAACGTTGTGGATGGGCGCGATAGTCGTTGATCGCCGCCACCAGTTGGCGTTCGCCATTGGCATGAGCGGGGGCGGCGGATAGAGCAAGCACAGACAAGAAACACAGCGAGGCGCAGCGCGAGGCGAGGACGGTCGGGTGCATGAGGCGGACAGCTCTGATAAGAGGACAGTGGCAATGGGAATTCACGGCGGGAGTAAGACTGGGGTTTGCACACTAGGTTCAGGAGAGCGAGGTGCAAAAAGTGCGGCTTTGCCTACCGCGTGTCGCAATTTGCTAAAAGTCCGGCTCCGGCCTTAAACATGTGCCGGTTGCAGTCGATAGCTTTTTTATAATGCCGACGTGGCAACAGAGGGCTTCACCGTGTCGATAAAACTCCGTTTACTCTTGTTGATTGGCACCAGTGTGCTCACCGCGCTGATCGTGAGCCTGGTCAGTTACGTGGGAAACACGCAGATGGCTGAAGCGGTGAATGAGAACGAGGTCAGCATGACCGCGCTGCGCAATCACCTCGAAGCCGACATGATGCATGACGCCCTGCGTGCCGATGTGCTGTCGGCGATGATGGTGGGCCTGGGCAAAAGCACCAGCAGCAATGCCGAGGTGCACAGTTCCATCGAGGAACATGCCAGGCATTTTCGTGAAGTGCTGGGTGAAAACTTCAAGTTGCCGGTCAACGACACCCTCAAAGCCGGGCTGAACAAGGTCAAACCGAGCCTCGACATCTACATCAGTGCCGCCGAGCGCATCGTCGGCCTGGCATTGGAAAATCCGGAAGCGGCGCAGAAAGAGCTGGGAACGTTCAATACTGCATTCAGCCAACTGGAGGACCAGATGGCGGCCCTCAGCGAGTTGATCGAAACCAACACGCAGCAGACCAGCCAAGGCACGGCGCAAGCCATCCAGAGCGCCAACTTCACCCTCGGCATCGTGCTGCTCGCCACCCTGGTGATGCTGCTGGTTCAGGGACGCTGGGTGACGCTGAGCATCATCGGACCGTTGCAGACGGCGAGCCGGATTGCCCAAAGCATTGCCCATGGCAATTTGAGCGAACCGATTGCCGAGCCGACACAAAAGGACGAAGCCAGCGCATTGATCCGCAGCCTGGCGACCATGCAGCGTGACCTGCGCGGCATGATCGAGGTGGTGCGCAGCAACGCGCACGGCGTCAGGGGCATGAGCGATCAATTGAGCAGTGGTTGCCATCAGGTCGCCGACAGCAGCCAGCAGCAAAGTGCAGCCGCCAGCACCATGGCCGCCGCTGCCAGCGAAATGACTGCCAGCATCGAGGAAATCACCCGCCACGCCGAACGCGCGCTGGACATGGCCAATCAGGCCGAGTCACTGGCCAAGGACGGTGGTCGGGTGATCCATCAGGTCGTCCAGGACATGGACAGCATTGCCCGTTCCGCGCAGCAGTCGGCTCAAGTGATCCGCACGCTGGACAAGGAGTCCGAAGGGATTTTCAACATCATTCAGGTGATCAAGGGCATCGCCGACCAGACCAACCTGCTCGCGTTGAACGCCGCCATCGAAGCCGCCCGGGCCGGTGAGCAGGGCCGTGGCTTTGCCGTGGTCGCCGATGAAGTGCGCAGCCTCGCTGGTCGCACCAGCGCCTCCACCCAGGAAATCGCCAGCATGGTCGCACGCATCCAGCAAAGCACCCGCGAGGCGGTGACCAGCATGGAAGCGGGCGTGGCGCAGGTCGACAAAGGTATGGCCGTGACCGCTGACGTCGAGCGCGCGATTCGTGAAATCCTCGGCGCGACGCTCAACACGACTCAACTGGTCAACGACATTACCCGCACCATCGGCGAGCAAAGCCTGGCCAGCAACGAAATCGCCCATCAAGTGGACATGATTGCCGGGATGTCGGAAGGCAACAGCAAGGTGATTGGGCAGACGGCGTCGACGACCGATGAGCTGTCGAGTCTGGCGGGCAAGCTGTCGCAGTCGGTGGATCGGTTTCGGCTCTGACTATTGCAAGTAAGCCAAACGCCTTCCCGCTCCCACGCTGTTGCGTGGAAGCGGGGGGAGGTTCTCAGGTAATTTGACCGCAGAAAATTTCGTGATTGCCATCGGCCGGGCTATCGCGCACCACCAGCGCGTATTGGCCGGAGCGCAGCGTGTCGTAAGGCAGAGGCACAGTCTTATCGAGGTGGATTCCCTCTGTTTCGTTGAAGTTGTCAGTAACGACTCGGTTGAGTGAGTAGGCCGGTTTGGGGTCATGCTTGGCACAGCTTCCCGAGTAGATATAGGTATACAAGTGCGCGGGAACCAAAGTGCCATCAGGTACACCACCCACGAACAATGAAAGCTCCGTCTCACTACTGTTAATGGGGGTTAAAACGGCCTGAGCGATATGCCCGGCATTGTAAGTCGTTGCGTTCAAGGGAACGGCGTCGATCTGCTTCGCGGCTGCTACAGCCACCGAGATCGATCCTGCCGCTACCATCAACGCCAGCGAAGATACGATTTTCATCGTAAACCTCCTGCCTTACAAAAGGCGCGTTGAAGTGATCCCCCTATAAATTTTAGTCGTCTATCCAAATCCAGGGTTTCTTCGGATAGTCGGTCAAATAGCGATTGGGTGTTAGAGGTATTTATCCGTCACAGCCCCCTCCGAGGCACTGGACACCGTCTTCGCATACTTCGCCAACACCCCGCGCTTGTATTTGGATTCCGGCCGCACCCAGCGGGTCTTGCGCTCGGCCAAAACCGCGTCGGTCACGTCCACCGTAATCTGCCGGGTTTCGGCGTCGATGGTGATTTTGTCGCCGTCTTCAATCAACGCAATCGGCCCGCCTTCAAAGGCTTCCGGCGTGATATGCCCCACGACAAAACCGTGCGAGCCGCCGGAAAAACGGCCGTCAGTGATCAACGCGACATCCTTGCCCAACCCCTTACCCATGACCGCCGACGTCGGCGAAAGCATTTCGCGCATGCCGGGCCCGCCCTTAGGCCCTTCGTAGCGGATCACGATGACCTCACCGGCCTTGACCTCGCCATTGAGAATCCCGGCCAACGCACCTTCTTCACCATGATAAACCCGGGCCGAGCCTTCAAAGCGCAGGCCTTCCTTGCCGGTGATCTTGGCCACGGCACCGGTGGGTGAGAGGTTGCCGTGCAGCACCACCAGGTGTGAGTCCTTTTTGATCGGCTTGTCGAAGGGCAGGATCACGTCCTGGCCTTCGGGGTAATCGGGCACATCTTTCAGGTTTTCCGCCAGGGTTTTGCCGGTGACCGTCAGCACGTCGCCATGCAGCATGCCGGCATCGAGCATGCGTTTCATCAGCGGCTGGATGCCGCCAATGGCCACCAGTTCGCTCATCATGTATTTGCCGCTCGGGCGCAGGTCGGCCACCACTGGCGAGACCTTGCCCAGCTCGACGAAGTCGTCCAGCGTCAGGTCGACATCCACGGCATTCGCCATGGCCAACAGATGCAGCACGGCGTTGGTCGAGCCGGCGAGGGCGATGACCACGCGAATCGCGTTTTCGAAAGCTTCGCGGGTCATGATGTCGCGCGGCTTGAGGTCCAGCTTGAGCAGTTCCATGACCTGCTGGCCTGCGCGGAAACTGTCTGACGCTTTATCGCTGCCAACCGCGTCCTGAGAACTGGAACCGGGCAGGCTCATGCCCAGCGCTTCGATGGCCGAGGCCATGGTGTTGGCCGTGTACATCCCGCCGCAGGAGCCGGGGCCGGGGATCGCCACTTCTTCGATCTGCTTGACCTGGATCTCGCTGATATCCCCCCGCGCATGCTGCCCCACGGCCTCGAACACGGAAATGATGTCGGTGTGGCCCGCGCCCGGCCGGATGGTGCCGCCGTACACAAAGATCGACGGCCGATTGAGCCGCGCCATGCCGATCAGGCAGCCCGGCATGTTCTTGTCACAGCCGCCCACGGTCACCAGGCCGTCAAAGCCTTCGCAACCGACCACCACCTCAATCGAATCAGCGATCACTTCGCGTGACACCAGCGAGTACTTCATGCCTTCGGTGCCGTTGGCGATGCCGTCGGAAATGGTGATGGTGTTGAAAATGACGCCTTTGGCACCGGCCGCGTTGGCACCTTTTTCGGCCTCAAGGGCGAGCTTGTCGATGTGCATGTTGCACGGCGTGACCATGGCCCAGGTGGACGCGATGCCGATCTGCGGCTTCTTGAAGTCAGCATCGGTAAAGCCCACGGCGCGCAGCATGGCGCGTGCGGGCGCCGCTTCGACGCCGTCGATGACTTGAGAGGAGTATTTGCGCAGATCGTCTTTGTCGCTCATGACGTTTCCTCACATAAAAAGGCTGATCGATGGCTTAAAGGTCCGGGGTTTTAAGTCTAGCCCCGGTTCGCAGAACTGGCCCGATAAGAAAAACCGATACCCCCTTAAGGATTTCCCAGAGGCGGGGCGGGCGCCTGCGGCTTTAGAGTCACGCCCAACAGAGTGACTGTCGCGCATCGACTCCACGCCTGCCGCAATTTATAAAAAAATAAGAAGGTGAATGCATGAGTAACGAAACAGTCGACATCAAGGCGTGGATCGACAACCGACCGGTTGCGCCTTACCAGTGGCTGATCATGGCCCTGTGTTTTTTCATTGTGCTGTTTGACGGTTTTGACGTCGCCGTCATGGGCTTTATCGCCCCTTCGCTGATTCAGGAGTGGGGCCTGTCCAAAGCCGCCTTTGGCCCGGTAATGAGCGCCGGCATGGTCGGCCTGGCCATCGGTGCGTTGACGGCCGGTCCTTACGCCGACCGCCTGGGACGCAAAAAAGTGCTGCTGTGCGCGGTGACCGGTTTCAGTGTGCTGAGCCTGGCCTGTGCGTTCGCTCGCAACCCTTATGAGCTGGCGGCACTGCGGTTGTTCATGGGTGTGGCGCTGGGCGCGGCCATGCCCAATACCACCACCTTGCTGTCTGAATACCTGCCGCAGCGCAATCGCTCGCTGTTCATCACCATCATGTTCACTGGCTTCAACATGGGCTCGGGCTTGGGTGGTTTTGTCGCCGCGTGGCTGATTCCGAGTCACGGTTGGCAATCAGTGCTGCTCTTTGGCGGGATCATGCCGCTGTTGCTGGTGCCGTTCTTGTGGTTTCTGTTACCTGAGTCGGCGCGTTTTCTGGCGGCTAAAAATGCACCTGCCAGCCAGATCTCCAATGTCTTGAACAAGTTGGGCGGGACGTTCACCAACGCCACCCGATTCATCATGACCGAGCCCCAGGCTCAGCAAAAAGCCCCGGTGCGCATGCTGTTCTCCGAGCGCTTCCGCCTCGGCACCTATGCACTCTGGCTCACCTATTTCATGGGCCTGCTGGTGATCTACCTGACCATGGGCTGGATGCCGACGCTGTTGCGTGAAGGCGGTTTGTCGATCGAACGCGCGGCGACCATTACCGGGCTGTTCCAGATTGGCGGCACCGTGGGTGCGATCCTGGTCGGTTGGGCCATGGACCGACGCAATCCGAACGCCGTTATCGCGACCTCTTATGCGCTGGGCGGTGCATTCATCCTGCTGCTGGGCGCCTTCAGCCTTGAGTCGAGCCTGCTGGCATTCGGCGTGGTCGCGGCGGGGTTCTGCATGAGCGGTGCGCAAACCGGGCTCAACGCCTTCGCGCCGGGTTACTACCCGACCGAATTCCGCGCCACCGGGGTGAGCTGGATGCTGGGCATCGGACGTTTCGGGGCTATCTTTGGTTCTCTCATCGGTGGTGCGGTACTCAGTCTCGGGTTGGGTCTGCCGTTGCTGTTCGCCCTGTTGAGCGTGCCGGCCTTTATCGCTGCACTGGCGATCCTGGCTAACGGTCATGCACGACGCCGGGTGAACCAGGCCTTGCTGACGCAATAATCTTTTTTAAACACAGGAACTCGTTATGGCACGCATCATCGGTGGCCTCGCCGTCTCACATACACCCACCATCGGCTTCGCTGTCGATCACGACAAACAGAACGAGGCGGCCTGGGCGCCGATTTTCGAAGGTTTCGAACCGATCAAGGTCTGGCTCAAAGAGCAGAAACCGGATGTGCTGTTCTATATCTTCAACGACCATGTGACCTCGTTTTTCTTCGACCACTACGGCGCGTTTTCCCTGGGCGTCGATGAGCGGTACGAGGTCGCCGACGAGGGCGGCAACCCACGCTCGCTGCCTGCGGTCGGCGGGCATGCGGCGCTATCGCGACACATCGGTCAAAGCCTGATGACCGATGAGTTCGACATGAGCTTTTTCCGCGACAAGCCACTGGATCACGGCTTCTTCTCCCCGATGTCGGCGCTGTTGCCGTGTGACCCGGCCTGGCCGGTGGAGATCGTGCCGCTGCAAGTGGGTGTGTTGCAGTTCCCGATTCCCAGTGCGTTGCGCTGCTACAAGCTGGGCCAGGCCCTGCGCCGAGCTATCGAAAGCTACCCCGAAGACTTGAAGGTGGCGATTGTGGCCACTGGCGGTGTATCCCATCAGGTGCATGGCGAACGCTGTGGTTTCAATAACCCGGAGTGGGATGCGCAGTTCATTGATCTGCTGGTCAACGACCCGGTGCGCCTGACCGAAATGACCCACGCCGAGTACGCCACGCTGGGCGGGATGGAAGGCTCGGAGGTGATCACCTGGCTGATCATGCGCGGCGCGTTGTCGGCCACGGTGAAAAACCTGCATCAGGATTATTACCTGCCGTCGATGACCGGCATCGCCACGTTGCTCCTGGAAAACCAGGATCGACCGGTGCCTGCCGACGTCAACGCCCGCCACTTGCAGCATATGCAACACCAGCTGGACGGGATCGAGAAACTGCAAGGGACGTACCCGTTCACCCTCGAACGCAGTGCCAAGGGCTATCGCCTGAACAAGTTTCTGCACCGCATGATTGAGCCCCAGTGGCGCCAGCGCTTTCTGGATGCACCCGAGGCGCTGTTTGAAGAAGGCGGCTTGAGCGAAGAGGAGTGCGATCTGTTGCGCCGTCGCGACTGGCGTGGGTTGATCCAGTACGGAGCGATCTTCTTTGTGCTGGAAAAACTCGCGGCAGTGCTGGGTATCCCCAACTTGCAGGTCTATGCGGCCATGCGTGGGCAAAGCCTGGAAGAGTTCATGAAAACCCGCAATCAGCAGGTGCTCTACTCGGTGGCGGGCAAAGCACCGCGCTGATCGCGCCGACATTCACGCGGCTCTTGCCGGGCCGCCCATTCCATTTTTCTGTTTGACCTCACTGTGCCCGGCATGACCGGGCGCAGGGACTTTTATTACCCAAAAATCGGAAAACAATAACAATGAAAATCACGGTCAACCCTCGTATCGTCTGCACGTTCGCCATGGTCTCCGCGTTTCCTCTGGCGGGCTCGGCGGCCGGTTTCGTGGACGATGCCAGCGCCAACCTGAACCTGCGTAATTTCTACATCAACCGCAATTTCACCAACCCGGCCAATGCGCAAAGCAAGGCCGAGGAATGGACCCAGAGCTTCATCCTCGATGCCAAGTCCGGTTTCACTCAGGGCCCGGTGGGTTTTGGCGTCGATGCGCTGGGCCTGTTGTCGGTCAAGCTCGATGGCGGTAAAGGCACGCGCGGCACCCAGCTGCTGCCGGTTGGCAGCGACGGCAGCCCGGTCGATGACTTTGGTCGTCTGGCGGTGGCCGGCAAGATGAAAGTGAGCAAAACCGAAGTGAAGGTCGGCGAATGGATGCCGGTACTGCCGATCCTGCGTTCAGACGA
>NZ_JAVDUA010000017.1:0-144521 GCF_031456105.1 Pseudomonas sp. BE134
CATTACCTGCATTACCTGCATTACCTGCATTACCTGCATTACCTGCATTACCTGCATTACCTGCATTACCTGCATTACCTGCATTACCTGCATTACCTGCATTATATTCTTTTTGCGTCATTAGCGCTATATCGGTAATGGGTACCGCTTTGGAAAAAGTTGCCAGTCGGTCAGCTGAAACAGCAAGAATCGAAAACACGAACATAAGTGCTGTGGCACAAACTATTTTTATCCAGTCTCGTTTCGACAAGTGCCAACCTAGGCGCTTGCCTTGAAACAGGTAAATTGCGAATAGAGCCGCAACATGAAGAATCATCTGCGCCCGACTACCCATGGAAAAAGCGGTCAGTGCACCTTCAATAATAACGATATAAAAAAGTGTGCGTGGGGCAAGTGTGCCGTTTGCGACCATCCAGTAGGCTAGCGTCGACAGAGCAATGGCATTGCCCCAGGCCACCATGAATGCAACTACCACGTAGATGTAGCTATTTAATTTTAAACTTGGTTCGTAGCCCATTTTCAAAATTGAAAAATAGTAATTGAATATCAAAAGTCCTATGGTGAACAGGACCATTAGTGCCAGTAGTGCAGGTAACAGCCTTGAGTTCACTATGTTGTTTTTGAATTCTATTTGGTCTTTGGTTTTGAATGCTACAGAGTAGTAGCAGATGAGCAGAGCGCTGAACGCAGTGATCAGTACCGTAACGGCTTTGTCCCAAGCTGCCGGGGACTCATCGAAATTACCTATCGGTTCGCTAAAGTCGTTCCCCAGAGATAAGTGAAAGACAATTTTTGTCCAGCAGCCGAGTGTCAGAAAAGAAAATAGAAAAAAACTGAAATAACTCTTTGCACGATTGATAAGTGTGGCATGTACTATTGCAATCGAAAGAAGGCTATACGCTATAAATAATATTTTTGTTCCCGGATAATAAAAAGTTGCGCTGATGCTGGCCATGAGTGCTATGGCGAGGATCGATAATGTGATTGGTTTTGGCGCCATATAGCTTTCCGGGATTATTTTCATTTTTTCACCAATCTGGATTTATAGATTCCAATAACGTAGCTGATCATCTTGCGAGAAAAAATCGATGAAGGGTGCAGCGCAGCAGCGTGGGCCATTCTTTTAAAAGAGACTGCGTATCGACCAGAAAAACCGTGCATGAATCCAGAAAGCATGAGTGCGTTCGCCGTGGCCCTTTTCCTCCAGCGTAAGTAGGATTTCGGCAAATCAGCGCTGTTAAAGAAGCTCTCAATTACTTGGACCGGCTCGTCTGATCTCTGGGCCGTAGATCTATTATAGGTGGTCGAGCCGGAATGAATACGGAAATCTGCCAGAGCTTCAGGGACCCTGATGAACGGGCCGCGCTGGCAAAGGCGTAAGAAAAAATCCATATCCGGAATGTTTCTTAATGCGGTGTTCCAATCACCCACTTGTTCCCATATCGATCGTTTGAACAATGCGCCTGGGCCAGGTAAGCACTGAAAGTTTGCGACAAGGAGTTCGCTGGAATAGTCAGGAGCATTAATGGTTCGGACATAGGATGAGTGTTCGTCAATTACGCAAAAATCTGGATACGCCAACACTGATTCTGGATACGTCTGCATAAGCGAAACAATTTTTTCGATTGCTGTCGGGTGCAGTCGGTCGTCAGCGCTAAGGTAACCCAATAAATCTCCGGTACTTTGCTTCCATCCGAAGTTCATAGCAGCGCTCTGGCCGGCATTCTCTTGTCGAAAATGCAAAAAGTCGTCCGGAAGACTTTTCAATAAGTTGGACGTTTCATCGGTTGATCCATCATCCACCACAATCAGTTCGACATTTTGATAGGTCTGCTTTTTGACACTGTCAATAGCATCCAATACATATCGACCGGTATTGTATGTTGGGATGACGATGCTGACCTTAGGTAAGTTCAGGGGTTTATCTTTCATGCGGAATCTCTTTGCGAAAGTAAACGCGAGCGAATTGTGTGAGTGATTTGTAGTTGGCAGTTGTTTTCAGGCAGAATATCCGACGTACGTAGTAAATCATCAGGGTGGATTGGATAATACTGCCAAAACTGTAGACGAGAGCCAACCCTATAATGCCGTAAAAAATAATTGCTACACTTCCGCCGACAATCATCAAGACACCGCTTACGACAGAGATTTTCATGACTATATTTTGTTTTTGTAGCATGACCAATGCCATGCCGGCGGTACCGGCGTATGTCTGCACCACTTGCGCGATACCGAGAATAATGAATATATAGTAAGCCTGTGAGTATTCTTCGGGCCACGCTTTCGAAATGATGAACTTGCCGGCAGCGGCAAATAGTATGTATCCAAAGATCGCCATTGCTGTCGCTGCTCCGGCTCCGATCCCCATTACCTTTTGAAGGTACCGTCTTTTGTTGCGCACCCATATACGACCGATAGACGGTGCGATCACGGTATTGATGACGGCCAACGGTATCAAAACCAATGCGGCAAGTCGTGACGCTAAGCCGTAGATTGCGACATCTGCCGTACTGCCAAAATATGCAATGATCCACAAGTCGGCTTGAGCAACAATGAACAGCACGCTCGTTGTAGTAACGTTAGGTAAAGTTTGCCGTAGTATCTCTGTATAGCCGATAGGTTGGATGATTTTTCCAGAATGTGTGCGATACCAGCGCCACAAAGAGTAGCCACCAAGTAATGCGGTACATAAAACACCGGATAGTCCTGCCAGAAGTAACATGTCAAGCGGCAATGTTGATTTAGAATGCCAGGCAATGATTACGGTGGCGGCGCTCGCGACACCTGCCCCCACAACCAGGAAACTGGCTTGGACAAAGTGGCCCAATACTCGATGCTGTTCAGATAGCAAGGTTACCAGTGCAGCCAGTACCATACTGATTGAAATCAGAGGTGCGAGTGTTTGAAGTGCTCCCACTAATTCTGAATCTAATAAATTACTCAGCAGTTGAAGGGTTAGCCAGAAGCTAAAGGCGAATGTGCAAGCTGCTAAACCACCAATTAACAAGGTCCGAAGTAATGTTTGCTTTATTCGACCATTGTCCTTAACACCCATCGCTCTCGAAATAATGGCTGGGGACGTAATGCTCAAGCCCAACTGACCCAGCGTTGCAAGCGCCGCTATTATTGATTGGCAGAGAAAAAACAAACCAACCGACTCTTGTTTCATAGTGAGCGGCAATAAAATTCCGGTCAGGGCCCCTGTGCCAAGTAAGAGAAACCGGCCAACAATCGCTGCAGCAGTCGCCGCTAATGGAGAGGAAAGCGCGCTTATAGATTTCTTTGCAGCCATGTGGTTAGTTCGCAAGAAAGACAGAAGGCAATCGGCGATTTTCACGGTTTTTCAATGCCCTGTCTACCGCACACCGTAGCTCAGAGCACAGGTATGTACAGCCGATCCTTTTTTTTCCGATGGTGCCAGGCATTCCGTTTTTAGGGCGTGCTGATAGCCAATAGTACTGAGTAGGACGCTCGTCGCATTCGTCCAGCCATGTGCTGCACCGCCCCGGTTTGCAGTGGCTTTGCGTAGTCCCAGCCAAATAAAACTCATGGTTGCGGCGTAGTCGGAAAGTGTCCGCTTGTCTAATAATCTTGCGCGATTGGCATTGATACTCTCGATGGCTTTAGGTCTGTCGATTAATTTTCGTAGGGCCGGCGGGAAAACTAAATACCGGATGAGTCGTCACAAACGTGTTTACAGGCCGCAGCTACCGTTGGGTATTGCGTGCATCAGGTCCGTTTTCATAGGCAGCTAGCGCTAGCTCGGCGTGAGTGCCTGATAGATCAGCTTCAACGTATTGCTCAGCTCGCGCCCATTTTCTCAAGCAGCGTAGTCAACAGTTGTTATGGATCAGTTGGGCGATGCAAGTCGCCAGCGTGTTTATGTCCGAGTACAAAATTTATGACAGCCCCCCACAATGAGGCTGTCGATCGCATCCATCCCTGTCTTCATTTATTCATATCCTGCAACAGACACATTTTTGACAGTTCCATCCCATCACCTAAATTTGGAAGGCAGCTTCGGAAAAGCTGCTTTCTAAAACGATGTCATGGAGCTTCAATTATGCGTACTGGCTGTTTCTACTCTCTGGTTTTTGCCCTGCTCACCAGCGCTTCTGTTGCCACAGTTGCTGCGCCGGCGGCGAAACCCGAATCAGGCAACGCACCTCTGGTGCTGGAGGTTTCACCTAAGACGCAGTCTGGCAAAGTCGATCTCAATGCAGCCGATGCCCCGACACTGCAGCGCGAGTTGACGGGGATCGGAGAGGCCAAAGCCAAGGCAATTGTTGCTTATCGAGAAAGTAATGGGCCATTTTCATCCGTTGACGAACTGCTGGAAGTGAAGGGGATAGGTAAGGCGATTCTGGACAAAAATCGCGAAAAGCTTCAGGTGAACTAAGCTTGTAGCTCAACGCCAGGGGCCGGTCATTGACCGGCCTTTGTGCTATCTGGCGAATGGGTTGGTGCAGCGCCTTTCATCGGTGAGCGAAAAATTACGGCTATCATATACCGCTTATATTATGCCTATAATTCGTCTGTTATTCCCTGAAGCGCACCGATTTTGAGTGTGCTCACTCCCTCATACATCTCCCAGGAGCACAGTCATGACTTCCACCCAGTCCCAAGGTACAGCCCTCGTCACCGGTGCCTCCTCCGGTATCGGTGCGATTTACGCCGAGCGGTTGGCAGCGCGTGGTTTTGATTTGTTGTTGGTTGCTCGTGACGAGCAGCGGCTTGAGGCTGCGGCGTTGAAATTGCGCGCCGAGCATGGTGTTCAGGTGGAAGTGCTCAAGGCAGATCTGACTCAAAGAGCTGATGTACTGAAAATCGAACAACGCCTTCGCAGTGATTCAAGTATCAGCTTGTTGCTAAACAACGCTGGCGTCGCGGCGGATGGCCTGCTGGCGAATGCTGACATGGAGCAACTGGAAAAACTGATCCAACTGAACGTCACCACGCTCACACGCCTGGCATCGGCGGCGGCCGCCAGTTTTGCCAAGGCTGGCCGGGGTTCTATTATCAATATAGCGTCGGTGGTGGCGTTGTTTCCCGAGCGCTTCAACGCGACATACAGCGCCAGCAAGGCATATGTGTTGAGCCTGACGCAGTCCTTGAATGTCGAACTCGATGGCACCGGGGTCAAGGTTCAAGCCGTGTTGCCAGGCGTGACGCGTACCGAGATCTGGGAGCGCTCAGGTATCGACGCTAGCCAGATTCCGGCGGACATGGTGATGGAAACAGGTGACATGGTTGATGCAGCGTTATCCGGCCTGGATCAAGGTGAACTGATCACTATTCCATCGTTGCCTAACGCCTCCGAGTGGGACGACTTTGTAAAAGCCCGCCTGGTCATGGCGCCGAATCTTTCTAAAAGTACGGCCGCCGCCCGCTACAAATGAGGCGCCTTCAATTGGCTTGAGGTATTTGCGACATGAGTGATCGTCGAGTAGTAGTCACCGGCATGGGTTTGGTGTCTCCCCTTGGTAGCGGTGTTGACGTTGTTTGGGAGCGCCTGCTCGCCGGGCGTTCTGGATTGCGTCATTTGCCGGTGGAAGTGGTCGCCGATTTGGCGGCCAAAGTCGGCGGTTCAGTGCAGACTTTGGCGGATGATCCAGAGGCGGGTTTCGACCCGGATCGGGCAACGCCCCCCAAAGAGCAGAAGAAGATGGACCGTTTCATTCTGTTTGCCATGGAGGCCGCGCGGCAGGCGTTGGAACAGGCCGGTTGGCAAGAACTGGATCCGCAGGCCCAGGAGCGTACGGCAACCATTATTGGTTCGGGGGTCGGTGGGTTCGGTGCGATTGCCGATGCGGTACGTACCACCGACAGTCGTGGGCCTCGGCGATTGTCGCCCTTCACCATACCGTCGTTCCTGGTCAATCTTGCGGCTGGCCATGTGTCGATTCAGCACGGATTCAAGGGCCCGTTGGGCGCTCCGGTGACGGCGTGTGCGGCCGGGGTGCAAGCGATTGGTGATGCGGCGCGGCTGATTCGTTGCGGTGAAGCGGATATTGCGGTGTGTGGTGGCGCGGAAGCGGCGATCGATCGGGTTAGCCTGGCCGGATTTGCAGCGGCTCGGGCCTTGTCCAGCGGCTACAACGAAACTCCCGAGCGTGCTTCTCGACCGTTCGACAGTGGTCGCGACGGCTTCGTGATGGGGGAGGGCGCGGGCCTTCTGGTAATCGAGTCCCTGGAGCATGCCTTGGCACGTGGGGCTCAGCCGTTAGCGGAGTTGGTCGGATACGGCACTAGCGCCGATGCCTATCACCTGACGGCTGGCCCTGAAGATGGTAGCGGTGCAAGAAGAGCAATGTCGCTGGCATTGGCGCAGGCCGGTATTTCGGCGGCCCAGGTACAACACCTGAATGCGCACGCGACGTCGACGCCGGTTGGCGACCTCGGCGAGCTGGCCGCTATCAAGTCGTTGTTCGGTTCAGACAACAAGGTCGCGGTGACGTCCACCAAATCGGCGACAGGGCATTTGCTCGGTGCGGCCGGTGGGATTGAGGCGATCTTCACGCTGTTGGCGATTCGCGACCAGATCGTGCCGGCCACCCTGAATTTCGATAACCCGGACCCGGCGGCACAAGGCGTGGACATCGTCCACGGTCAGGCGCGGCCAATGGCTATCGAGTATGCGCTGTCCAATGGCTTCGGGTTCGGCGGGGTCAATGCCAGCGTATTGTTCAGGCGCTGGCAGGATTAGTCCTGAGGTTGTTTAAGAAACGCGCGTGTTACGTCGAGAATCCGCTGGGCCAGCTCGGGATTCTCGACACAGCGCGATAACAGCAACGCCCCGACCAGGGCTGACATGATGAAGATGCTCTGGTCCGCGGCATCGTCGCTTTCAAGGGCGCCTTCTATTTGTTGGAGGCGTGCGATGAGCACTACGTCCGAGGTCGGACTGGGCTGGCCACGCAAACCAAGCTCCGAAGACATGGTTGGCAACGGGCAGCCTTCATGAGGCGAGGTCTGGTGCCATTCGGACAAATAAGCATCGATGAAGGCATCCAGTGGGTGATCCTGGGCAAACAACTCGGCACACACCGCTTCTACCTGATCACCAGCCGCTTGCAATGCCTTTTCAACCAGTTCGTCCTTGGATTTGAAGTGTGAGTAAAAGCCCCCATGGGTCAACCCCAGCGCTTTCATCAGCGGTTGCAGGCCTGTCGCTCCAATACCGTCCCGGCGGAATCGCGCTGAAGCTTCCTTGATGATGCGCTTGTGGGTCTGGGCTTTATGGTCCTGCGAGTAACGCATCTGAAATCTCCGCAACAATGCGCCATCTTAACCAATGAAAATAAGATGGTGATTGTACTTCTACCTCTAAAAAGCATGCAGATGCGTCCAACTCTGTTCTAAATACGCCAAAGACTTGTCACAAATAATGACAGTTCCTTGACTGGATTGCAGGAGGGTGGTGTTTGCCTACAACGCTAGACAAACAAAACCCCGTCATTCACTGCGATTGACGGGGGTTTTTATCAGCGGTCCTGCGCTTCCTTGGCATCCATTTCCGCATTGCGTTCAGCGACGCGTTTACGTTGCTCATCGGTCAGTTCGACCTTGTTGGCGGTGTCGCGCAACATCATCAAACCACCAACAATCGAGCCGATAGCAACGACCAGAATCAACCAGGCATACCAGGGCATGGGGCTCTCCTTGAGGGCAGGGCGATTGGCGGGGGTCACCAATCGTTCGTGCATACCACTTTGAGCGATGGATTTTCGCAGTGGTTCCATTCTATGCCTGATAGGCCAACTGCACCTGAACCGTTTATAGCCCGGTCAACATCGCGTCCGCCGGTGCATCCGCGCGCAACTGCGCGGTCAGCAGGAAGTACACGAAACCCACCGCAATGAAGCCGAGGAAGATCAGCCCGATCAAGGTATTGAACCAGGCCATCGCCACCAGGCATACCACTGCCAATATCAGCGCGATCATCGGCACCAGCGGATAGCACGGCGCACGGAACGTACGCTCCAGGTTTGGTTCGGTTTTTCGAAGTTTGAACAGGCTGAGCATGCTCATGATGTACATCACGATGGCGCCAAACACCGCCATGGTGATCATGGCTGCCGTCAACGTCATGCCGCCGAGATTGATAAGGCCGTCGCTGTAAATCGCGGCGATACCGATCACGCCGCCAACAATGATCGCCCGATGCGGCGTCTGGAAGCGCGACAGTTTGGCCAGGGATTTGGGCAGATAACCGGCGCGGGCCAGCGCGAAGAACTGTCGCGAGTAACCAAGAATGATCCCGTGGAAACTCGCCACCAAGCCGAATAGGCCTATCCACACCAGCATATGCAACCACCCGGAGCTTTCACCGACCACGGTCTTCATCGCTTGCGGCAGCGGATCGTTGATGCTCGACAGGGTGCGCCAGTCGCCCACGCCACCGGCAAAGAACATCACGCCCATGGCCAGCAATACCAAGGTCAGAATGCCGCTGATGTAGGCCTTGGGAATCGTCCGTTTTGGGTCCTTGGCCTCTTCTGCAGCCATGGCGGCACCCTCGATGGCGAGGAAGAACCAGATGGCGAATGGAATGGCCGCGAACATCCCGGCGATCGCCGGGGCGCCAAATACATCGGAGCCGGCCCAGCCATTCAGCGCGAAGTTGCTGAAGCTGAACGCCGGGGCAACCACGCCCATGAACACCAGCAGTTCGGCTACAGCCAGTACGCAGACCACCAATTCGAACGTAGCTGCGAGTTTCACCCCGAGGATATTCAAGCCCATGAACACAATGTAGGCACCAACCGCCGCGTGTTTGGGGTCGAGAGCGGGAAACTGCACGTTAAGGTAGGCCCCAATTGCCAGGGCAATCGCGGGTGGCGCGAACACGAATTCGATCAGCGTCGCCAACCCGGCAATCAGCCCGCCTTTCTCGCCAAAGGCGCGGCGACTGTAGGCAAAGGGACCACCAGCATGGGGAATCGCGGTGGTCAGTTCGGTGAAGCTGAAGATGAAACAGGTGTACATGGTGGCGACCATGAACGAGGTCACCAGAAAGCCCAATGTGCCCGCGACGCCCCAGCCGTAACTCCAGCCGAAATACTCACCGGAAATCACCAGCCCGACGGCAATGCCCCACAGGTGCAGCGTGCCGAGTGTGGGTTTGAGTTGTGTGTTCATGCAGTTGCTCCCTGAACGGTTTGGAATGTTCGGGGGAGGGCGTGTGCAGTGGGCGTGCCAGTATCGTGGTGGCAGTCGTAAAGCGCAGAAAGGCGTCGTATCGGGGATGTTCGCAGCTGAGTGTGCGATTTTTGTGCGCCAGTTGGGGGCAATGTTTTCAGTGGTGCCGCTATCGCGAGCAGGCTCGCTCCCACATTGGTATGCGATTGCCCTGACTACTCCGATCCCCTATGGGAGTGAGCCTGCTCGGAATGACGGCGATATCATCACCGCGCCTAATGGGCGCAGATGCCGCAATTCAGGAAAAGACCTCAGCGTCCTTGAAGTAGGCTGCCGCTTGGTCCTTTGCCGATAGTTGCGGTGCTTCGCTCAGCTGCCAATCGATGGCCAGTTCCGGGTCATTCCAACGGATCCTCCGTTCGGCGGATGGGGTGTAGTAGTCGGTGGTTTTGTAGAGGAACTCGGCGAAATCACTCAACACCACGAATCCATGGGCGAAACCTTCCGGAACCCAAAGCTGACGATGGTTTTCTGCGGACAGGCGCACGGCAACCCATTTGCCGAAATGTGGCGAACTGCGGCGGATATCCACGGCAACGTCGAGTACTTCACCAACGGTTACACGAACCAATTTTCCTTGGGTGTTTTCCAGTTGGTAGTGCAGGCCGCGTAACACGCCTTTTTGCGAGCGCGAATGATTGTCCTGAACGAATTTAGTATTCAGGCCGGTCGCATCTTCAAAAGCCTTGGCATTGAAGCTCTCATAAAAGAAACCTCGCTCATCACCAAATACCTTCGGTTCGATGATCAGAACACCGGGCAGGTCGGTGGTGATTACATTCATGGGGGACTTCTCCAGTTGTAGGCATTAATTGCCGACATTCTTGCTCAAAGTGCACGCCGAAGCGAGTGGCAGGTTAGGAAACCAATCCGGCATGTCGAGTTTGATTGGTCATTCGAGCACAGGTGTTACTGCCGTAATGAAGCCGTAACTCCACTCTTTACGCTTTCTTTATGCCCCGCCCGCACCCTCGGTCTCGTTCCTTTACAGCCTCCCTGCCGACAATGACTCCATACGCGGCACTACGCCGTAATAGGGAGAACTTCCATGAGCGTTCTGGACGGAGTGTCACTGCTGCTGGCAGTGGGGCTGTTCATTTATCTGTTGGTTGCGCTGTTGCGCGCGGACCGGAACTAGGAGCGGCTATGCACAGTTATGACTATTGGCTGATCCTCGGGTTTTTCGCGGTGGTGTTGGTCCCGGCGCCGTTTCTCGGGCGCTTCTACTACAAGGTCATGGAAGGTCAGCGCACATGGCTGACGCCGATTCTTGGGCCGGTGGAGCGCGGCTGTTATCGCGTGGCCGGCGTTGATCCGCAGGCCGAACAGAGCTGGCAGAAATACACCTTGGCTCTGCTCGCTTTCAACCTTGCGGGCTTCTTGCTGTTGTTCGCGATCCTGTTGTTTCAGGACCACTTGCCGCTGAACCCGCAAAACCTGCCGGGGCAGGAATGGACGCTGGCGTTCAACACCGCCGTCAGCTTTATGACCAACACCAACTGGCAGGCCTACAGCGGTGAAGCGTCCCTGAGCTATTTAAGTCAAATGGTCGGTCTCACCGTACAAAACTTCGTCAGCGCCGCCACCGGCCTGGCGGTATTGGTTGCGCTGTGTCGCGGTATCGGTCGCAAGTCGGCCACGACCCTTGGCAACTTCTGGGTCGACATGACCCGCGCCACCCTCTATGGCTTGTTGCCGTTGTGCCTGCTGCTGGCGCTGTATCTGGTCTGGCAGGGCGTGCCACAAACCTTCGCCCAGTACGTGAACGCGGTGACCATGCAGGGCGTCGATCAGGTGATCCCGCTCGGCCCGGCCGCCAGTCAGATTGCGATCAAGCAACTGGGCACCAACGGCGGTGGCTTCTTCGGCGTCAACTCGGCGCACCCGTTCGAGAACCCCACCGCGTGGAGCAACCTGTTCGAGATGGCGTCGATCATCCTGATCCCGGTCGCCCTGGTGTTCACCTTCGGCCATTACGTCAAAGACCTGCGTCAGAGCAAGGCGATTGTTGCCTGCATGTTCGCCCTGTTCCTGATCGGCGGTGCGACTTCGCTGTGGGCTGAATATCAGCCGAACCCGGCCCTGAACAACATCGCTGTCGAACAGACCGCGCCGCTGGAAGGCAAGGAAGCGCGCTTCGGCACCACTGCCACGGTGCTGTGGTCGGTGACCACAACCGCGGCGTCCAACGGCTCGGTCAACGCCATGCACGACAGCCTCAACCCGCTGACCGGGATGGTCGCGCTGGTCAACATGATGGTCGGCGAAGTGATCTTCGGCGGTGTCGGTGCCGGGCTCTACGGCATGTTGCTCAACGTGTTGATCGCGGTGTTCCTCGCCGGCCTGATGATTGGCCGCACCCCGGAATACCTCGGCAAAAAACTGCAAGCCAGGGAAGTGCAACTGCTGGTGGTGACCCTGCTGGTGATGCCGGTCGGCGTGCTGGTGCTCGGCGCGATTGCCGCAAGCCTGCCTGGTCCGGTCGCGGCGGTGAGTAACCCCGGCGCCCACGGTTTCAGTCAGTTGCTGTATGCCTACACCTCGGCCAGCGCCAACAACGGTTCGGCATTTGCCGGCTTTGGTGCCAACTCCGCGTTCCACAACCTGATGCTCGGCCTTGGCATGTTGATCGGTCGCTTCGGTTACATCCTTCCGGTACTGGCGTTGGCCGGCAGCCTGGCGATGAAGAAAAGCGCACCGATTGGCCAGAACAGCTTCCCGACTCACGGCCCGCTGTTTGTGACCCTGCTGACCGTGACCATTTTGCTGGTGGGTGGTTTGACCTTCCTGCCGACATTAGCGTTGGGCCCGATTGCTGAACATCTGAGCCTGAGCTTCTGAGGAATCAATGATGAATATGCCCGCAACGAAAGTCGCCACCGTCAAGGCGCCGGAACAACCGAAAACCGCGATATCGGCCCTCTGGCGCCCGGCGCTGGTACAAGCCTTCGTCAAGCTCGACCCTCGGCAACTGCAGCGCGCGCCGGTGATGCTGGTGGTCGAACTGACCGCGATCCTGACCACCGTGTTGTGCTTCATTCCCGACAGCGCTGTGCCCACCTTTGTCGCCGCGCAAATCGCCCTGTGGCTGTGGTTCACCGTGCTGTTCGCCAACTTCGCCGAAGCCTTGGCCGAAGGTCGGGGCAAGGCCCGCGCCGACAGCCTCAAGGCTGGCAGCGAAGGCTTGAGTGCCCGTCGCAAAACTGCCAATGGCACGTTCCAGGTGGTCCCGGCCGCCACTCTGCGCAAGGGCGATGTGGTCCGCGTCGAAGCGGGGGAAATGATCCCCGGTGACGGCGAGGTGATCGAAGGCATCGCGGCAGTCAACGAAGCAGCGATTACCGGTGAATCCGCGCCGGTGATCCGTGAATCCGGGGGCGACCGTTCGGCCGTTACCGGCAACACGCGTCTGGTCTCCGACTGGCTGCTGGTGAAGATCACCGCCAACCCCGGCGAGTCGACACTGGACCGCATGATCGCCCTGGTCGAAGGCGCCAAACGCCAGAAAACTCCGAACGAAGTCGCACTCGACATCCTGCTGATCGGCCTGACCCTGATCTTCCTGCTGGTGGTCGTCACCCTGCAACCGTTCGCCCACTTCGCCAATGGCAGCCTGCCGCTGGTGTTCCTGGTGGCGTTATTGGTCACGTTGATTCCGACCACCATTGGCGGTTTGCTGTCCGCGATCGGTATCGCCGGGATGGACCGTCTGGTGCGGTTGAACGTGATCGCCAAGTCCGGTCGTGCGGTGGAAGCGGCGGGGGACGTACACGTCCTGCTACTGGACAAGACCGGCACCATCACCTTCGGCAACCGTCGTTGCACGGCGGTGCATCCGGCACCGGGTGTCACGGCCAGGGAACTGGCCGAAGGCGCGTTGTTCGCCTCGCTGGCCGATGACACGGCTGAAGGTAAATCCATCGTCGAGTACCTGCGCGGCACTCAACCACAACCAGAGCCCGCCACCGAGTTGCTGACGGCCGTACCGTTCAGCGCTGAAACCCGCCTTTCGGGTGTCGACTACCAGGGCCGTGTGTATCGCAAAGGCGCGGTGGATTCGTTGCTGGCCTTCGTCGGCCTGAAACGTGCTGACCTGTCCGCACCATTGTCCCGGGAAATCGACAAGATCGCTCAGAGTGGGGGCACCCCGTTGCTGGTCTGCGCCGACGGTAAATTACTGGGCGTGATTCACCTCAAGGACGTGGTCAAGCCCGGCATCCGTGAGCGTTTTGCCGAGCTGCGCAAACTGGGGATTCGCACGGTCATGGTCACCGGCGACAACCCGCTGACCGCCGCCGCGATTGCCGCCGAAGCGGGCGTCGATGATGTGCTGGCCGAAGCCACGCCGGAGAAAAAACTGGCGCGCATCCGTCACGAGCAAAACGACGGGCGCCTGGTCGCCATGTGCGGCGACGGCGCCAACGACGCCCCGGCGCTGGCCCAGGCGGACGTCGGCATGGCGATGAACGACGGCACACAAGCGGCGCGCGAAGCGGCGAACATGGTCGACCTCGACAGCGACCCGACCAAGCTGTTGGACGTGGTGCAGATCGGTAAAGAACTGCTGGTGACACGCGGTGCGTTGACGACCTTTTCTATCGCCAACGACGTAGCCAAATACTTTGCGATTTTGCCGGCGCTGTTCGCTTCGATCTATCCGCAACTGGGCGTGCTGAACGTCATGCACCTGAGCAGTCCGCAGAGCGCCATTCTCTCGGCGATTGTGTTCAACGCGTTGATCATTGTGGTGCTGATTCCACTGGCCTTGCGCGGCGTGCGGGTGCAGGCCGCGAGTGCGGCGGCGCTGCTGCGGCGCAATCTGTTGATCTATGGACTCGGCGGGATTGTGGTGCCGTTCGTGGGCATCAAGGCGATCGACATGCTGTTGACCGCGTTGCATCTGGTTTGACGTCATCGCGAGCAGGCTCGCACCCACAGGGGATGCGCTGTTTTTGTGGGAGCGAGCCTGCTCGCGATGAATGCACCACGGTCCGCCTGATTATTTGTTATCCGAATTCGAGGATTTTGAAATGACCACACTGATACGTCCGGCCTTGAGCCTGCTGGTCCTGATGACCCTGGTCACCGGCGTCGCCTACCCCTTGGTGGTCACCGGTGTCGCCCAGGTCGCGTTCCCGGATCAAGCCAATGGCAGCCTGGTGCGCGATGCCGACGGCAAGGTTCGTGGCTCGTCGCTGATTGCCCAGGATTTTGTCGGTGACGCCTGGTTTCATCCACGCCCATCGGCTGGTGCTTTTGCCACAGTGTCGAGCAGCGCGAGCAACCTGTCGCCGAGCAATCCGGCATTGGCCACTCGGGTGATCGACGATGCCAACAAACTGCTGGTGCCCGGTCAGGGGCCGGTGCCTTTGGCGATGCTCACCACCTCTGGCAGCGGCCTCGATCCGCACTTGCCACCAGCCGCGATTGCCTATCAACTGGCGCGAGTGGCTGCAGCGCGTAATCTGCCGGTGGCGACCCTTGAGCAATTGCTGGATGCGCACATCGAGCAGCCGTTGGTGGGGCCACCGGTGGTGAATGTGCTGGCCTTGAACATCGCGCTGGAAAACCTGTAAGTCGGTGGCGCTGCCATTCGCGAGCAGGCTCGCTCCCACAGGAAAATGCATTCCAAACTGTGGGAGCGAGCCTGCTCGCGAAGACGGCAGAACAGTCACCCCATTAACACCTGAATGAAAGAGATCCCCGAACATGAGTGACTCCGGCCGCGCCGACGCGCTGTTAGCAGACCTGCCCCGCGATGGCCGTGGCCGGCTCAAGGTTTTCCTCGGCGCCGCGCCCGGTGTGGGCAAAACCTACGCCATGTTGCAAGCCGCTCACACCCAACTGCGTCAAGGCGTGAAAGTCATCGCCGGTGTGGTCGAAACCCATGGTCGTGCCGAAACCGAAGCGTTGCTCGGTGGCTTGGCCCAACAGCCGTTGGTGCGCTCGGAATACCGGGGCGTGATGCTCGAAGAAATGGATCTCGACGGCTTGCTCGCGGCCAAACCGAAACTGGTGCTGGTGGATGAACTGGCCCACAGCAACGCCCCCGGCAGTCGCCACGCCAAGCGCTGGCAAGACATCCAGGAGTTGCTCGCCGCCGGCATCGACGTCTTCACCACGGTCAACGTCCAACACCTGGAAAGTCTCAATGATCAAGTGCGCGGCATCACCGGTGTGCAGGTGCGGGAAACCCTGCCGGACTGGGTGCTGCAAGAAGCCTACGAACTGCTGCTGATCGACTTGCCACCGCGCGAGCTACTTGAGCGTTTGCGCGACGGCAAGGTGTACGTGCCGGAACAGGCGCGGGCGGCCATCGACGCGTTTTTCACCCAGACCAACCTGACCGCTCTGCGCGAGATGGCGATGCAAACCGCCGCCGCTCAGGTCGACAATGACCTGGCCCAGGGTTATCGCCAACTGGGTCAAGCGGCGCCAGCGGTGCGCGGTCGTCTGTTGGTCGGTGTTGATGGCGATGCCCAGGCCGAGCGTCTGGTGCGTCACGCCAGTCGTGTTGCCCAGCGTCGGCATTTGCCATGGAGTCTGGTGCATGTCGACAACGGCAGCGTGCGTGACGAGCAATCGCGCCTGCGCTTGCAAAGTGCCCAGCAATTGGCCGAGCGCCTCGGTGGCGAAGTGGTGTTGTTGCGCGCCGGCGAAGTCGCGAAAACCCTGATCCAGCACGCCGCCGAACGCAGGGCCAGTCTGGTGTTGGTCGGCCAGTCGCGGCAGCGTTTGCGTCGGCGCTTGTTCGGCGGTGGTTTGGCGTCGCGCCTGCTGCGTGATGCGCGCGGGCTGGAGATCAACGTCCTCGACAGCGATCACCTGCCGCATCAACCGCGCCAGCGTTCGCCACAGTCGCTGGTGTGGTTCGATTACGCGCTGGCGGCAGTGGCGACGGTGTTGGCCAGTGCCTTGGCCTGGGGCGTGGCGAGTATTTTGCCTCTACCCAATATCTCCCTGGTATTCCTCGCCGCAGTGTTGCTGGTGGCGGTGCGCAGCAGCCTGGGCCCGGCGTTGGCCTGTGCGGCGCTATCGTTTCTCACCTACGACTTTCTGTTCATCCCACCGAATTTTTCCTTCGCCATCCAGCGCGAAGAAGACGTGTTGACCTTGCTGTTCTTCCTGCTGATGGCGGCGCTCACCGGCAACCTCGCGGCTCGCCAACGTCGGCAATTGCAGGCGTTGCGTGACACCCAGGAAGAGACCAGCGAACTGCTTGATCTGTCGCGCAAACTGACGGCTGCTACCGACCGTCAAGCCGTGGTCAGCGCCGCCGCTCAGCACCTCAACGGCTGGAGTGACTTGCAACTGTGCCTGCTCAATCAAGACGGGCAGGGAGGCTGGAACGTTGAAACCGGTGGCCCGCTGGAGTTTTCCGAAGGCGAACGGGCGGCCGCCGATTGGGCCTGGCAACACGATCAACCGGCGGGTTCGGGCACCGGTACGTTGCCGTCGGGACGTTGGTGGTGGTGGCCGTTATCGGTGGACGACGGGCCACTGGCATTGCTCGGTGTGTGCGCTAAAGAAGGCCAGATGTTAAGCGGCCAGCGTCGGCGTCTGTTGACCGCATTGAGCCAGCCGCTGGCCCAGGCGCTGGCCCGTGCACAACTGGCCGAGGATCTTGAAGCGGCGCGACTGCACGGAGAAACCGAGCAACTGCGCAGCGCACTTCTGGCCTCGGTATCCCATGACTTGCGCACACCGCTGACGTCCATGCGCGGCAGCATCGACAGCCTGTTGGCCCTCGGCGAGGCCATCCCGCTGGAGGATCGCCGCGAACTGCTCGAAGGCACGCGGGACGAAGCCGAGCGCCTGGATCGCTACATCCAGAACTTGTTGGACATGACTCGCCTCGGCCACGGCGCGTTGAAGCTGGCGCGTGATTGGGTGTCGCCAGCCGACATTGTCGGCAGTTCACTCAACCGACTGCGCGCCGTACTGGCGCCGCTGCAGGTCAGCACCTACGTGCCCTCGGAGTTGCCGCTGCTGTTTGTCCACGCGGCGCTGATCGAACAGGCACTGGTCAACGTGCTGGAAAACGCCGCGCGATTTTCACCGGCTCACGGACGTCTGCAATTACGCGCCGGGGCCGATGAGCGGGAGCTGTTTTTCTCGGTGAGCGATGAAGGGCCGGGCATTCCGCAGGAGGAGCGGGCGGAAATTTTCGACATGTTCTACACCGCCGCGCGCGGTGATCGGGGCGGCCAGGGCACCGGCCTCGGGCTGGCGATCTGTCAGGGGATGGTGGGCGCGCATGGCGGGCGGATAAGCGTCGCCGACGGCATTGATGGGCGTGGGACCTGCATCACGCTTCACTTGCCTTTGCAGGAACAACCAGCCTTTGAAAGTGAACGCTGAAAGTGAAGCCTGATACCCTTTGCACCTCTCCATGCCGCGATCAGACACCATGAGCCAGACTGCGACCATTTTGGTCATCGACGATGAACCGCAAATCCGCAAATTCCTGCGCATCAGCCTGGTCTCCCAGGGTTACAAAGTGCTGGAGGCCGGCACCGGCACTGAAGGCCTGGCGCAAGCGGCGCTGAACAAACCGGATTTGCTGGTGCTCGACCTCGGTTTACCCGACATGGACGGCCAGCAAGTACTGCGCGAGTTTCGCGAATGGTCGACGGTGCCGGTGCTGGTGCTGTCGGTGCGCGCGAGCGAAGGGCAGAAAGTCGAGGCACTGGACGGCGGCGCCAATGACTACGTGACCAAACCCTTCGGCATTCAGGAATTTCTGGCGCGGGTGAGAGCCTTGTTGCGCCAAGCGCCAGTGGGTGAAGCTCAGCAAGCGGCGCTGGCGTTCGGCCCGTTGACGGTGGACCTGGCGTATCGGCGGGTGCTGCTCGATGGCGTCGAAATAGCGCTGACGCGCAAGGAGTACGCAGTGCTGGCGCAACTGGCGCGGCATCCGGGGCGGGTCATTACCCAGCAGCAATTGCTAAAGGATATCTGGGGGCCGACCCATACGGAGGACAGTCATTACCTGCGGATTGTGGTCGGGCATTTGCGTCAGAAACTGGCGGATGATCCGACTCAGCCCCGGTTTATCGTGACTGAGGCTGGGGTTGGGTATCGGTTGTTGAGTGAGGGTAGTCTTTAGTTTTTTGCTGATTGTTCCGGCCTTATCGCGAGCAGGCTCACTCCCACAGTGGATTGAGGTGATGCACAAATTATGTGATCACCAAAGATCCCCTGTGGGAGTGAGCCTGCTCGCGATGGGGCCCTTCGATTCACCCAAAAAAATCTCAGGAATCCCGCTCACTCTCATACCGATCCAGCGTATCCCGCGCAATCTCCCGCCCCAGCGCGATCAACTCCGGTGCCTTGTAGAACTCGAAAAACCGGCACACCCGCTTCGGCACGTTGATCAAAATATCCGGTGGATATCCGGCGATCTTGTACTGCGCCAGCGAGGTCTGCATCACTTCGAAACTCTGGTTGATCAGGTCCAGCAATGACGCCGGCCCGACGTTATCGATGATGAATGATCCCGTGGCCGACTTCGGTGCTCCTTCGCGTTCAGGGGCGGCGGCGGGTTGCTGGGCTTCGGGGTCGGCAGATTCGATCCAAGGGTTGATGTCGGCCGCTTCGGCCATCAATGCTTCCTTTTCCAGGATCAGCAATTTTTCCGCCTGACTGCGTCGGAACGGCATCTTCGAACCCAGGGAGTTGATCAAACTGTCGAAACGGCTTTTGAATGCTGCCGGGCGCTGGATAACCGGCATCTGATAGTGGCGCTGGTTGGTAGAGTTAAGGTTGACCGCGATGATCAGGTCACAGTGACTCGACACCACGGGCACGATCGGTAAAGGGTTGAGGATGCCGCCATCCACCAGCATCCGGTTGCCCTGCATCACCGGGGTGAAGAGGCTGGGAATCGCCGCCGAGGCGCGCATGGCCTGGTGCAGGCAGCCTTCCTGGAACCAGATTTCCTGCTGATTGGTCAGGTCCGTGGCCACGGCCGTGTAGGGAATGCGCAGGTCTTCAATATTGATCTCGCCGACGATCTTGCGGATCTGCCCGAAGACTTTTTCACCGCGAATGGCGCCAAGCCGAAAGCTGACGTCCACCAGACGCAATACATCGAGGTAATCCAGGCTCTCGATCCAGTCGCGATATTCGTCGAGTTTGCCGGCGGCATAAATCCCGCCGACTACCGCCCCCATGGAACAACCGGCGATACAGGCAATGTCGTAGCCACGCCGTTCGAGCTCTTGAATGACACCGATATGAGCATAACCTCGGGCTCCACCAGAGCCCAGTACCAGTGCGATACGCTTTTTCATGAATCGCCCTCGTCTGACAAGGTTCAACAATGCACTCATCGAGGGGCGTGCTTCAATCGCCGAAGTCGTTCGATGGGCCGAGTGCGTCGTTTTTTCGACACTCCATGGCGGCAGATGGCTATTCTTGCGCACGCTATAGTGAGTTTGCTTAGTGCGGCCAAGGCACTTTTCTCACGCCGGGCCGTCTTACCTGCATGATTGTTGACCTGACTTGAGGTGGTATTGATGAAAGCCTGGATTTGCGTACCTTTGATGGCTCTGGCGCTCGCCGGTTGTGCCGGCAAAACGGCCTATCGTGAGAGTTGCGGTAGCCAGATTGACGCCGCGTGGCGTGAGCTAGATTTGGCCAAGGCCGAAGGTTTCGCCGGGACTGTCAGTTACTCCAAAGCCTTGTCGTTGCTGACCGGCGCCAAGACCCAGCAACAATTCGAAGCTTACGAAGGCTGCACCAGCAAGGCCGAGAAAGCGCGCTTCTATATTCGTGAGTCTCGTGCCGGCCGTTGAAGCATCTTGTAGGTGCCAGGGACACTCGATTCAGGGAGCAAACGATGTCTGATTTGGTTGATCGGTTGGTGGCTCATGTTCTGGGCCTTGAAGTCCGCTTGTTGGCCTGTCAGGCACGTTTGAGTGCCCGCACTGACCCTGAGGCATTGCACGAGCTGCGCACCACGGTTCGGCGTTTGCGCAGCCTGTTGCGACCCTTGCGTGGCCTGCCAGGCGTCGAGCAGGTCAAAGTAGCGGCGGCCCGGGTCGGCGAACTGACCACGCCGTTACGTGATCGCGAAGTGCTGGCTGCGTATTTACTGGAGCACGGTCAACCCGAAGCCGCGCATTGGCGCATGGCGCAGATGGCTCAGGCGTACCCGGCGGTGGCGGCGAGTCCTGAGCTGGCGCAGTTGATGATGATCTTCGATGCCTTTCCGCGTTTTTTACGCGCTTCCCAGCGTCAGGGATTACTCAAAGGCTTGCGCAAGCGCATTGAAAAACGCCTGGGCAAACAGTGGAAGAAACTGGACGGTGCGCTGCACGATCCGGCCCACGACCGACACCGTTTGCGCCTGCTGATCAAGCGTGTGCGCTATGGCATCGAAGCCTATCCCGAGCTGGACCGTTTGCCGCAGGCCGCCTTGGCCCGATTGAAAGCGGCTCAGAGCGCTTTGGGTGATTGGCACGACAGTTGGCAATGGCTGGCCAGGGCTGTGGAAGAGCCTGATTTGCTGCCTTGTGTTGCCGTCTGGAAAACCACGTTGGCCGATGCCGAAAGCCGCGCTGACCGCGTTCTCGAAAAACTCAGCGCCACTTGCTTCAAATCCTGAAATCACCACAGATCAAATGTGGGAGCGGGCTTGCTCGCGAGGGCGGTGTATTAGTCGACATCTTTGTAGGCTGGCACACCGCCTTCGCGAGCAAGTCGAATCGTCGCACCGCCGCTCCCACATTTATTTTGTGTTGGATGAGGATTCGTATTCCAAAGCGGGTGCGGCTCTTCTGTCAGTACTTTTGGCCGGAATAAGTGCTGTATCAATGTCGCTGGCTGGTTAAGATCCCTCTCTACTATTTTCCGTCTCTGAGGTTTTCATGCGCTTTTGCGATCTGCTCGATGCCGTCCGCCGGCAACCGCTGGAGCTGTCTATTCCGGCAGGATGGGCGCAGGGGCGTGCCAGTTTTGGTGGCCTGGTAGCAGCGTTGCAATACGAAGCCATGCGCGCAAAAGTCCCGGCAGACCGGCCAGTGCGTTCGCTGGCAATCACCTTTGTCGGCCCGGTCGAGCCTGAAGTGCCTGTCAGCTTTGAAGTCGAGGTGTTGCGCGAAGGCAAAGCCGTTAGCCAGGTGCTGGGCCGGGCAATGCAGAAGGGACAAGTGGTGACATTGATCCAGGGAAGCTTCGGTGCGTCACGGCCCTCGGAAGTGTCGGTGAGGGCCGAGTCCGCACCTGAGATGAAGCACTGGGACGAGTGCCATGAGCTGCCCTTCATCCCGGGTGTGATACCTGAGTTCATGCAGCATCTGGCGATGCGCTGGGCCGTCGGTGGCATGCCGTTTACCGGCAACAACTCTCGCGAGATGGGCGGTTGGGTGCGTTTGCGTGGGGACGTGAAGGAAGAGGCCGTCACCGAGTCGCATATCCTTGCGCTGGTGGACGCCTGGCCACCGTCCTTGTTGCCGCACCTGAAAAAAACGGCGATGGGCAGCACGCTGACCTGGACCATCGAGTTTGTCCAGCCGATGCTGGAATCAAGCACGCTGGACTGGTGCAAATACCGGGTGGAAACCGAGCATGGGGCCGACGGCTACGGTCATGCGGCCGCGAAGTTGTGGAGCGCGGACGGGCAGCTGATCGCCATCAGCCGGCAGACGGTAACGATTTTCGCCTGATCAGTGGCGACGGTGGCGCTCACGCCAGGCGCGCCACCAGCCGCCGCTCAAGAAAAACCGCGGGAACGTCAGGAACTGCTCGACCAGCAAGCGTGACACTGCATCTTTGCGATCGCTGAACGGCTCGGAGGCTTGCTCCTCCAGGCGGTGACCGTGACGTTGCAGACCCAGCGCCGCGAGCAGGCCGACCACGCCGATGGCGATGTTCACCAGGTTCAGGCTGAACACTCCGGAAACAATCAGTAGAAACGCCACGATGAACAGCGGCACGGCAATCAGGTGCAGCACCAGGTTGGTCGGGTGCTGATGATTGTTCGGGTACGCTCGCCATTGCCAGGCGGGCAGGTTGGGATGTCGTTTGCCCATGTTGTAACTCCTCAATCAGGGTTGACCTCATGATTGAAGAATAGGCGGGGTGAGGGCGGGCAGCGAATCGAGGTTGGCTATGAAGGTGATAGGTCGGGATTGATGTTGCCCGGGCTGACGCTATCGCGAGCAAGCCCGCTCCCACAATTGATCGCATTCACCTGTAAGAACGCGGTCAAAATGTGGGAGCGGGCTTGCTCGCGATAGCGTCAGCACCTGCAACATTGATGTATCAGACAGACCGCTATCGCCGGCAAGCCGGTCTCACTCACAGAGGATCGGTGATTACTGGGGGATTGAAGGCAGATCGTAGAACGCTCGCGCACAAGCAGTGGTGTGATCAGCCAGATCTTCCATCGTCTCGCCACGATGCAACGCCACTTCCCGCAACACTTCAGTCAAATACGCCGGTTCGTTGCGACCGTTTTTTGGTTTGGGTCGCAAACTGCGTGGCAACAGATACGGCGCATCGCTTTCCAGCATCAGCCGACCCCGTTTGATCTCCTTCACCAGCGGATGCAGGTGCGTGCCCCGGCGCTCGTCGCAAATCCAGCCGGTAATACCGATGTGCAGATCCAGATCCAGGTAGCTGAACAGGGCTTTCTTTTCGCCGGTGAAGCAATGCACCACGACGGCTGGCAATTGATCCCGGTAATCACGCAGGATTTCCAGCAGTCGTTGACTGGCATCGCGCTCATGCAGGAACACCGGCAACTGCAAGTCGACCGCCAACGCCAGATGCTCTTCCAGGACCTTTTCCTGCTGTGGGCGTGGCGAGAAGTCGCGATTGAAATCCAGCCCGCACTCACCCACGGCCACCACGTTCGGCTCCTTGAGCAAGCTGCGCAAACGCTGTGCGCTGTCAGCGTTCCAGTCGCTCGCCGCATGGGGGTGAATGCCGGCCGTGGCGAACAGCCGTTGAGCGGTTTCGTCCAGTTGTCGGCACAGTTCAAGAGCCTGTTCACTGCCCTCGACATTGGTGCCGGTCAGGACCAATTGGCAGACTCCCGCGGCATAGGCGCGGTCGAGTACGGCCTGGTGTTTGTCGGCAAAACTGGGGTTGGTCAGGTTGACGCCGATATCGATGAGTTGCATGGTGCTACCTCAGACCAAAGGCCGGAAAGCATATCAGAGCTGTAGATTTATAAGAAAAGCCAAGAACTACAACGAGTTAAAGCTGTCTCTTGATGCCGCGAGACAGGGCAGGGTGGTCAGTGTGCCATCGTTGTGCCAGTCTTTCGCACTTTGCCAGCGCTCATGGCGCTCTGTTTCTGTCGTTCGATTTCATCGATTTTTTTTGAAGTCGGCCCAGTATTCTTTCCGGAGAGTGGATGATACGTCCCTCGATATTGCTACTGCTGTGCTGTTCGTTGCTGCTGCCGATGCCGGCGGTCGCGCGTCTGGCCGGGCCGCTGCAAGCCGTGCCGGCGGCCAAGGTGCGCGACCTTGCGGAGATTCGCAGCAGCCGGGTATTGCGGGTGCTGGTCAACCAGAGCCGCAACAGCTCCGGCGAAGTCCAGGGCCAGGCCATCGGTGTCGAATACCACCGCTTGCGCGCCTTCGAGCAATACCTCAACGGCCACGCCCGTGACGGTCAGGAAATCAGCCTCAAGATCATTCCCAAAGCCAAGGATCAACTGCTCGGTGCCTTGCAGCGCGGGGAGGGTGATCTGGTCGCACCCGGGGAGTTGCTTGATTTGCAGCCAGGTTACGCGGTCAGCAGCAGTGAACCGATCAGCAGAAATGTCCCGTTGGTGCTGGTGGGAATCAAAGGTGAGCGTCGTTACACCCGCGTTGAACAACTCTCGGGCAAGACCCTGGCGCTGCCCAACGGCAGTGCGGCCGGGGATGCGGTGAGCCAGATCAATTCAAAACTGGCGCTGCACAAATTGGCACCGATAACGATCGAGTGGGTCGATCCCAGTCTTGCTGTGGAAGACGTGCTGGAAATGGTTCAGGGCGGGATCTTCCACCTGACCATTGTCGAGCAACCGATCGCCGAGCGCTGGGGCAAGATCTTGCCTAAATTGCGCTTCGACAAGCAGGTGCAGATCAGCGAGCCGGGCGAAGAGTTCTGGTTTGTGCGCCGCGATGCGTCGATGCTGCGGGCGAGCATTGATCGTTTTCTGACGACGTACAAGAAACCGTCGGACCAGGACGTAGCGTTTCTGCGGATCTATCGGCGGCTGTACCAAGTGCATTATCCACTGGCCAAGGCCGACCGCCAGCGTCTGGAAAAACTTCGTCCGGTACTGCAAAAACATGCCGATGCCCAAGGCATGGACTGGTTGAATCTGGCGGCGCTGGCGTTCAAGGAGTCGGGTCTGCAACCCAATGTCCGCAACAGTGCTGGCCCCACAGGGCTGATGCAAATCACCCCGTCTGCCGCCCAGCGAGTGGGGGTCAATAACATTCAGGACCTCGACGCCAATGTCCAGGCCGGGGCCAAGTACTTGGCCTTGATCCGCCGCAAGTTCTTCGCCAGCCCCAAACTCAACGAGCGAGAGCGCATGGCCTTTGTGCTGGCCGCTTACAACATAGGCCCGGAGCGGGTTCAAGGCATGCGCACCGAAGCCCGGCGGCGGGGCCTGAACCCCAATCAATGGTTCTTCCAGGTCGAGCGCATTGCCTTGGAGCAGGTGGGTATGGCCCCCGTCAGCTATGTTAATAGCGTGAACAAGTATTACCTGGCATTCGATCGTGAGAGGGAGTCGCTGGAGCCCCAGGGACAAAACGTTGTCTCTCGTAAATGATCAACTAAACTGATTGTTAAGTCGCAATTAATGCGCTTTTAACATTTGTTTTGTCGATTAAGATGGCGCCCAACGAACACACTCTCACAATGGATGACACAGCATGAGCTCACTGATCAACAAGGTACTGTTTACCCGCGCCGGTTTCGGCCTGACCGCCATACGCATCGTCGTCGGGATCATCTTCGCAGCTCACGGCGCACAGAAACTTTTCGGCATGTTTGGTGGTTACGGCATTGCCGGCACTGCGCAGTACATGGAAAGCCTGGGCCTGGCGCCGGGTCAGCTGATGGCGATCCTGGCCGGTGGCACCGAGTTCTTCGGCGGCCTGGCGCTGATCATCGGACTGCTGGTACGTCCGGCAGCACTGGGGTTGACCTTCCTCTCGCTGGTCGCCATTTTTTCGGTGCATATCCATAACGGCCTGTTCATGGCCAACAACGGGTATGAATTTGCCCTGGCCTTGCTCGGTGGCAGCGTCGCGGTATTGATCGAAGGTGCCGGCAAGTTTTCGGTGGACCACGCCATCAGCGACTGACCGCTCTGGCACAAGGATAAGGCCTGCATTGCGCAGGCCTTTTTTGTTGAGCGTCATTCTTGACACTGTCCGGTCAGCTTCTCTAGGATGTTGCCCATGCGCCGATTTAAACAGCTACTTGCGGGGCGCCAGGTGACTCAGTCAGTTGCCGATAGAAGCTTGAAACAGGCTTCGAAATACCGCTAAAGCGCTGGTTCGGTGTTGCCTCTCACCTGCCATGCAGACTTTTGAGGCAGAGACACGACTCGATGAACGCACTTAGCCCTACAGTACGTCCCGCGCCGATCACGGCACATCTCACCCAGCGCAATCCAAAAATCCTGCTTGGCGGTCAACATCAGCCAACGCTTCTGCGTTATCTCGATGGCTGGCCACGACGTACCGGCGGGCCTGCTGCGTTCCTGATCCAGTTTGTCGAAGACGGCGAATCGCTGGCTCGATTTGCCAGTGACAGTTTTGATCTGGCGGTGATTCAATCACCCAGCCTTGAAGACGCGCCGGAAATGATCAGGCAGTTGACCCGCGTTGCCCGACAAGGCCTGATCACCCGCCGCTGAGGTTCAAAGGTACTCAATCGCCACGATATACACGCATTGCTCACCGGTCGGTGTCTGGACGCGAACTTCTGCGTCCAGCGCCTTGCCAATCAGCGCGCGGGCGAGCGGTGAGTCGATGCTGATCAGCCCAAGTTTCAGGTCCAGCTCATCCGGCCCGACAATGCGATAGCGCGACTCTTTGCCGTCCTCGTCTTCGATCGTGACCCAGGCGCCAAAATAGACCTTGTTAGAATCGCTGGGCTTTTCGCTGACCACTTTGAGCGCTTCCAGCCGCTTGGTGAGAAAGCGCACCCGGCTGTCGATCTCACGCAGCATTTTTTTGCCGTAGGTGTATTCCGCGTTCTCGGAACGATCACCCTGAGCCGCAGCCTCGCTCACCGACTGTGTCACTTGCGGTCGCCGTACATGCCAAAGCTCATGAAACTCGGCCCGCATCCGCGCTTCACCTTCGGGGGTGATCAGCGCGGTGCCAGCGGGGCGGGGAGGGCGATAACGGCTCATGGCAACTTCTTGTGATGGAGAGGGTTCGAGTCTATCAACCCTCGCGCAACACTGTCAGTGGGCTGGCGTTCAATGCACGACGAGTACCGAACACGCCGGCGCCGCCAATCAGCACCGCGCCGATCACTGGCAACACCAGCAACCACGGATGCGGATGCCACGGCAGGTCAAAGGCGTAGCGGTAAAGCACCAGGCTCACCAATTCCGAGCCCAGTGCCGCCAACAAACCGCTGACCGCGCCGAGTAACCCGAATTCGATGCGTCGGGCCTTCACCAGCAACTTCCGTTCGGCCCCCAGCGCTCGCAACAGGGCGCCTTGGCGAATGCGTTCATCGAGCGTCGCCTGCAAGCCGGAAAACAACACCGCCATCCCCGCTGCCAGTACAAACAACAGTACATACTCCACCGCCAGCGTGACTTGGGCGAGGATGCTGCGCAGCTGTTCCAGCAAGGCTTCGACTTGCAGAATAGTCACCGCCGGGAAGCTTCGCGACAGGTCGACAATCTGCTGATCATGACCGGCCGCCAGATAGAAACTGGTCAGGTAAGTCGCTGGCAAATCCTTCAAGGTACCTGGCTGGAAGATCATGAAGAAGTTCGGCTGGAAGTTGTCCCAGTTGATGTCTCGCAAGCTGGTGACTGTCGCTTCACGATTGACCCCGCCCACGCTGAACACCATGTGATCGCCGAGCTTGAGCTTGAGGCTTTCGGCCACTTTGCCTTCAACCGAAACACCGGGAACCTCTTCGGGTGTCTGTTCGGTCCACCAGTTGCCCGCTGTGATCTTGTTCCCCGCCGGCAAGTCCGCCGCCCAGGTCAGGCTCAGGTCGCGCTGGATCGCTCGATCACCGGCCGAATCCTTGCTGACGATGTCCCGCACTGGCTCGCCGTTGATGCTGATCAGTCGACCCGGCACCACCGGATAAAGCGGCGCGGACTGTGCTGACAGTTGGATCAGGCGATCCGTAAAGGCCAGTTTGTCCGCCGGCAGGATGTTCAGCGCAAAGTAATTCGGCGCGTTTTTCGGCAACTGGTTCTGCCAGGTGTCCAGCAGCTCGCCCCTCAGCAGCGCGATCAGCGCCATGGACAGAAGAATCAGGCCGAAGGCCAAGGCTTGTCCTGCTGCCGCCAACGGATGGCGCAGCAATTGGCCCAGCCCTAGGCGCCAGGGCAGCGAAGCGCGGGCCAGCATCCGGCGCAGGCTTTTCAGCAGCAGCAAGAGCAAGCCACCGAGTACCAGCGCGGCGATCACGCCGCCGCCGAGCAGGGCGAAGGTCAACACCAGGTCGAGGCTCAGGCGCCACATGATCAGGCCGAGGGCGCCCAGGGCGGCGCCATAGACCATCCAGGTGCTGGAAGGAATCGGCAGCATGTCCCGACGCAATACCCGCAGCGGTGGCACGCGACCGAGTGCGGCCAGCGGTGGCAGGGCGAATCCGGCCAGTGCAACCAGCCCGGTGCCGATCCCGGCGATGGCCGGCAGCAGACCACCTGGCGGCACATCGGTCGGCAACAAATCATGCAGCAACGCAAACAGCCCAAGCTGCGCCAGCCAACCGATGAAGGCGCCACTGAGGCTGGCGAGCAGGCCGAGTACCGTCAACTGCAAACTGAACAGCACCATGGTTTCCCGGCGTGAAAGACCCAGGCAGCGCAACAATGCGCTGGCATCGAATCGGCGCGTGGCGAAGCGCGTGGCCGACAGCGCCACTGCCACGCCGGACAGCAGAACCGCTACCAGGCTTGCCATGTTGAGGTAACGCTCAGCCTTGCCCAGCGCACCGCCAATTTGTCGGTTGCCGTCGCGGGCATCCTGCAGGCGCTGGTTGGCGGCCAGGCCAGGCTTGATCAGTTGGCGATAGGTTTCCAGCGCCTCGGCTTTACCGCGCCAGAGTTCGCGGTAGCTGACCCGGCTACCCGGTTGCACCACACCGGTGGCGGCAAGGTCGCTGAGGTTGATCAGCACCCGGGGTGTCAGGCTGTAGAAGTTGCCAGCCCGGTCGGGTTCGTAGGTCAGCACGCGTGCCAGTTTCAGGGTTTTCATGCCGACGTCGATGCTGTCGCCGATCTTCAGATCCAGCGCTGTCAGCAGTCGCGCCTCAACCCAGGCTTCGCCGGGTTTCGGTCCGCCGCCAGGTACTTGCGGGGCGAAGGGCGCCGGGGCACTTTTCAGTTCGCCGCGCAGGGGGTAAACCTCATCCGCAGCTTTGATGCTGGACAGCTGAATACCATTGTCGGTGGCGATGACGCTGGAGAACTCCACCACTTGTGCGTGTTCGAGCCCCAGCTCCACGCCGCTTTTGATCTGTTCGGGCCGTGCCGGTGAGCTGCCTTCGAGCAACAGGTCGGCACCGAGGAATTCGGTTGCGCGCAACATCATGGCGCCGTTCAGGCGGGCGCCGAAGTAGCCGATGGCGGTACTCGCCGCCACGGCCACCAATAAGGCGAAGAACAACACACGCAATTCGCCGGCGCGGGCATCGCGCAGCAGTTGGCGGATGGCAAGACTGAACAGACGCAACAGCGGCAGGCGTGCCATCAAGGCTCCAGAGGGGCGACCAACAGGCCGGCTTCAAGGCGGATCAGGCGCCGGCAACGATGTGCCAGGCGTTCGTCGTGAGTCACCAGCACCAGTGTCGTGCCGCGTTCCTGGTTGAGTTCGAACAACAGATCGCTGATGCGTTCGCCGGTGTGGCTGTCGAGGTTGCCGGTGGGTTCATCGGCGAACAGCACATCGGGTTCTGCGGCAAACGCTCGAGCAATCGCCACACGCTGTTGTTCACCGCCCGAGAGTTGGCGTGGTGAGTGCGTCAGGCGTTGGCCCAGGCCAACCCGTTGCAGTAACTCGGTGGCACGCTCACGGGCGTCTTTACGGCCATCGAGCTCCAGGGGCAGCATGACGTTTTCCAGGGCGTTGAGGCTGTCGAGCAACTGAAAGGACTGGAACACAAAACCGACATGCTCGGCTCGAATGCGTGCCCGTTGATCTTCATCGAGCGTGCTCAGCCCTTGCCCGGCCAGCGTGACTTCGCCACTGCTGGGCAGATCGAGCCCGGCGAGCAGGCCTAGTAGGGTGGACTTGCCGGAACCGGAGGCGCCGACGATGGCAAGGCTGTCTCCCTTGTTCAGTTCCAGGCTGAGTTCGTGCAGGATAGTCAGTTCACCTTCCGCGCTGGGTACCACTTTGCTGAGGTTCTTCGCGGTGAGAATGCTTGCGCCCATGGAGAATCCGATGCGTGTGTGGTTTTTGAGTGCTGGCCTGGCCTTGATGTGCATGGCCCAGAACGCAGCGGCGGGTACTGTCCTGATCGTTGGCGATAGTATCAGCGCGGGTTTCGGACTGGATACCCGGTTGGGGTGGGTCTCGCTGCTCGAGCAGCGGCTCAAACACGAAGGTTTCGACGATAAAGTGGTCAATGCATCCATCAGTGGCGACACCAGCGCCGGAGGCCAGGCACGCCTGCCTGCGCTGCTTGCAGAGCATAAGCCGGAACTGGTGATCCTCGAGTTGGGCGGCAATGACGGGCTGCGGGGAATGCCCCCGGCTAATTTGCAACAAAACCTTGCTTCGATGATCGACAGTTCCCGCGACAGCGGTGCCAAGGTCCTGCTGCTGGGTATGCAATTGCCACCCAACTACGGCGTTCGTTACACCGAAGCCTTCGCCAAGGTCTACAGCTCACTGGCCAACGAGAAAAACATTGCGTTGGTGCCGTTTTTTCTCGATGGCGTGGGCGGCCATCCGGACTTGATGCAGGCTGACGGCATACACCCGGCGGCCGGGGCTCAGGACAAGTTGCTGGAAAATGTCTGGCCTACCCTAAAACCGCTGTTATGACGCTTTTCTAGGCGCGGGCTTTCGGCTAAGGTGGCGCCCCCGATTTGGAGCCCCCGATGCCGCGTCCCGCCTGGTCACTTTTTGCCTATCAACTGATCGAGCCTGACGAACAGCTGGATCTGTTCGCCTGCCAGGAAGTGCGGGTACATCTGGTCACCCGTCAGCTTGAGCTGGGCGGCTCGGCGGACCGAACGTTGTGCGGCAGCCTGTTGCCGGCGCAGCCGCGTTGGTCGAGTGTCGATCGTCGAGTATTCCAGGACCAGCGTCTGTGCTCGCTGTGTCGGGCCATCCTGGAATCGCAAAAACGCGGTACCTCGCCGATCTGGCCAGAGCTGCGGTTCGAGCTCTAGCGCTTACAAGGTAGCGTGCTATCGGCTGACTCCCCGAATACAAGGGCGCCGGTGTACAATCCCGCTTTTACCCTTGTCGATCTGCGAAGGACTTTCCGGATGTTGCCGCGTTTTCCTGCCGTCACCCGCTTCCTGTCTCTTGCCGCCCTCTGTGTGGCCGGTCCAGTTGCAGCATTGGAGTTGCCCCTGCCACCACCCGGTGAAGACATCATCGGTCAGGTACAGGTGATTAAGGCCAAGTACGAAGATACCTTCGCTGACATTGGTACTGCTTACGACCTGGGCTACACGGAAATGCTCGCGGCCAACCCGGGCGTCGATGCCTGGTTGCCGGGCGCAGGCACCGAAATCATTCTGCCGACACGTTTCATCCTGCCGCCGGGACCGCGTGAAGGCATCGTGATCAACCTGGCTGAATACCGGCTCTATTACTACCCGAAAGGCCGGAACGTGGTGTACACCTTCCCGCTGGGTATCGGTCGTGAAGGTTGGGGCTCGCCGATTGCCCACACCAGCATTATTGCGAAAACACCGAACCCAACCTGGACCCCTCCAGCATCGATCAAGGCCGAGCACGCCGCCGACGGTGATCCGCTGCCAAATGTGGTGCCGGCAGGCCCGGACAACCCTCTGGGGCCGTTCAAGTTCACATTGGGCACACCGGGCTACCTGATCCACGGTTCCAACAAGAAGTTCGGAATCGGTATGCGCACCAGTCACGGTTGCTTCCGCATGTTCAACAACAACGTATTGGAAATGGCCGGCATGGTGCCAGTCGGGACGTCGGTGCGAATCATCAACGACCCGTACAAGTTCGGGCTCAGTGGGGGCAAGGTTTATCTGGAAGCGCACACACCGCTGGATGACAAGGGCAACCCTTCGGTGGTCGACAAGCACACCGCCGTTATCAATGCGATGCTCAAGCGTGAGGACATCACCAATAACCTGCGCATGAATTGGGATGTGGTGCGCGACGTGGTCGCCGCTGAAGATGGTTTGCCGGTGGAAATCGCCGTACCGAGCAATGCCGCGCCAATGATGTCGAGTGCGCCGCTCGATCCATTGCAGTAAGGCGTGAAAAAAACCCGCCGACGCAGGCCGCGTCGGCGGGTTTTTTATTGCCGGAAAGAACGCATCAGGCAATAAAAAGCCGACCCATAAAATGGGTCGGCTTGATAATAATCCCGAGGGATTATTACTTGCGGCTAGCTTTGTCCAGCATGCGCAGAGCACGCTCGTTAGCTTCGTCAGCAGTCTGTTGTGCTTTTTGAGCAGCAGCCAGAGCTTCATCAGCTTTACGGTAAGCTTCGTCTGCACGAGCCTGGGAGCGAGCAGCTGCGTCTTCAGTAGCGGTCAGACGTGCTTCGGTTTCTTTCGATGTGCTGCTGCAACCGGTAGCCAGAACTGCGGCGAGGGCCAGAGCAGAGAATTTCAGAACGTTGTTCATCGTGTTCCCCTTCAAGGACTTTCTATTAATTTAGCTGTCTCCTCAGAGTGAGGAAATAGCCGGCGTACATACTACTCATTACTAGTCGTAAGTAAACTGACGTAAAGCGAGAAGCAAAAAAAATTGTAGGCGTTGATTCTTTTTCGAGCAACTTTTAACTGCATTGTTTAAAAAATATCCAGCTGCGAGGCCCGAGCCTGAGCGAACCGACGAGGAAAAGTTCCCCACACTCACGGCTGTTTTTTTCAGTCTTGGCTAAAGTCTGGCTAGATGAATTCGTCCATACTTCTGTTCGAATTTTGCGCAGCAGCTCTCATAATCTTTATCCATGTAGAGGTGACTTTAAGAGAACGGGTTCGTCTTATGTCTCAACATCCGGCAATGTTCAGGCTACCGACCCGTAAAGACCGTCGATCGAGCCGTCCCTGCGTACCCTGGAGTAGCACCCGCTGGCTGAGCGTGATGACGAGCGCACCTTGAGCATTTCTGCCAATGGTGCCTACTATTTGTACGTGCTCGGTTGCGCGAGATCGGTGCAGCTCTTCTCGGCGTCCATTCAGGCACGGGGTGGCGTAGATGTTCCTTCGCCGGAAAAACATCGGTAAGGTAGGGGTCAGATTTCAAGACCCGCGAGGAGTAGTGATGAGTGAGGCGTTGTCCATCCACCATGACCAGGCTGGTCATCAGTTCGAGACCACTGTGGACGGTCATCGTGCCTACCTGACCTATATGGATCTGGGGAAACAGACCCTGGATATCTATCGCACCTTTGTGCCCAACGCATTGCGTGGTCGCGGCATTGCCGCTGCCTTGACCGAGAAGGCGCTGGAGTACGCAGACGAGATGGGTTACACCGTGATTCCATCGTGCTCCTATGTGGAGCGCTACATGGAACGTCACCAGCGGCACGCCGCCAAGCTGTGACCAAAAAGAACGCATAAAAAAACGCCAGGTTTAAGCCTGGCGTTTTTGTGTGCGCTAAACGGTGATCAAGTGCGATCGCGTTTAGGCAGTACGTCCTTGAGCTTGGCATGCATGCTGCGCAAGGTGTTTTCGGTGGCGGACCAATCGATGCAGGCATCGGTAATCGACACGCCGTATTGCAGGTCGGCGAGGTCTTTCGGGATGGCCTGGGCGCCCCAGTTCAGGTGACTTTCGACCATCAAGCCGATGATCGACTGGTTGCCTTCGAGGATCTGGTTGGCCACATTCTCCATCACCAGCGGTTGCAGGGCCGGGTCCTTGTTGGAGTTGGCGTGGCTGCAATCGACCATGATGTTCGGTTTGATTTTCGCCTTGTTCAGCGCTTGCTCGCAGAGCGCGACGCTGACCGAGTCATAGTTCGGCTTGCCGTTGCCACCGCGCAGCACTACGTGGCCGTAGGCGTTGCCCTTGGTGGTGACAATCGAGACGCCACCTTCCTGGTTGATACCCAGGAAGCGGTGCGGGCTGGAAACCGATTGCAGGGCGTTGATCGCCACTGTCAGGCCGCCGTCGGTGCCGTTCTTGAAGCCGACAGCCGAGGACAGACCCGAAGCCATTTCGCGGTGAGTCTGGGATTCGGTGGTACGTGCACCGATGGCCGACCAGCTGATCAGGTCCTGCAAATATTGCGGGGAGATCGGGTCGAGGGCTTCGGTCGCGGTCGGCAGGCCCATTTCAGCCAGGTCCAGCAACAATTGACGACCAATGTGCAGACCATCCTGGATCTTGAACGAGTCGTCCAGGTACGGGTCGTTGATCAAGCCTTTCCAGCCGACGGTGGTGCGTGGCTTCTCGAAATACACACGCATGACCAGATACAGGGTATCGGCCACTTCAGCGGCGAGAACCTTCAGGCGATCGGCGTATTCGTGGGCAGCCTTGATGTCGTGGATCGAGCAAGGCCCGATGACGACGAACAGGCGGTGGTCGGTGCCATCCAGGATATTGCGAATGACTTCGCGGCCCTTGGTGACGGTGCGCAGGGCGGCGTCGCTCAGAGGGATATCGCACTTGAGCTGATCAGGAGTGATCAGCGTCTCGTTGGAGGCGACGTTTAGGTCGTTGATCGGTAAATCAGCCATCGTTTACTCGTCAGGTCACGGGTGCCGGCCGCCAGCGAACCCGCGCGGCGGAGCACAGCAAATTAAGCGCGTCGGGGAGCCGAACCTTAGCGCGTTATCCGCCTGCTCGACAATGGGTTTAATCCAGCACAGGCTGAGCAAATGCCTTGTGAACGGTGTCGTGAGAGAACTCGTCGGCATGCTCCTGGACCCATTCCAGGGCCAGCGCCTGAATTTCCTGCAAGTCTTCGCGCGCGTCGTGCAGGCGACAGTAGCGTTCGATCTGGCACACCTGCTCACTCATCCGGGCACTGAACAGCATCTGCTCGTCCACAAACGCAATGCCCACCAGATAGCCGCGTTTGCGCCGCAGGCACCAGGCCACATAGCCCAGATAACGCATGTCGGGGTTCAAGGTCGGCATGCGCACTTCCAGCGCCGTACCATGGCGCCAGGCCCGGTGATAATTGCAAGCCATGCCCCCGAGGCTGATAGTGTGCAAGCGCTGGCGCGAGATGCACTCATGTTTGAGTAACGTTAATTCGACGGGCACATCATCAGGATGAGGAATAAAACGTCCCATGAACACGGACTCCCTGTGTCGGCCATCTGACATTGTTTCCCGAAGTATAGTGGTCGAATTGGAACTGACCGATTTCGATGCCGACCAGCGGCTACTGGCAATGAGCGGCGTATCCCTGGTGATTTTCACCAGTGTCGGCTGTGCCGGTTGCCGATTTGCCCGTGAACAATTGCCCAGTCTCGATCTGACGGTCGATCGCTTGTGCTGGATCGATGCCGGGAGCAATGGCGGGGTGGTCGAGCGTTATCAGGTTTTTCATTTGCCGGCGCTGTTTGTGGTGCGCGACGGTGAGTTTTTCGGGGTACTACAATCGCGTCTGACCGGCACCGAACTCAATGAAGCGGTCGATCGGGCGTTGAAAAGAACAGCAGAGGAGTTGCCATGATGGGCACAGTCACCAAGCCGACAATCGGCATAATCGGAACCGGCGCAATCGGCGGGTTCTACGGGATGATGCTGGCGCGTGCCGGCTTCGACGTGCACTTCTTGTTGCGCAGTGAATTTTCAGCGGTGGCCGAGCGCGGGTTGCAACTCGACAGTGCGGTGCATGGCGCGTTGACGTTGAACCCGGTTCAGGCCTATTCCTGCGCTGAAGACATGCCCGCTTGCGACTGGTTGCTGGTCGGCGCCAAAACCACCAGTAATGCGGACCTGGCGCCCGCCATCATTCAGGCGGCCGCACCGAATGCCAAGGTACTGGTCCTGCAAAATGGCCTCGACGTTGAAGACAGTCTGCGCGAGTTGCTCCCCGACTCGTTGCACCTGCTGGGCGGCTTGTGTTTTATCTGCGTCCATCGCACCGGTCCCGGGGAAATTACCCATCAGGCGCTCGGTGCAGTCAACATCGGCTACCACAGTGGCCCCGCTGTTGATGCGCCGGCACGCGTGGCAATTGTCGAAGAGGGCGCCGGGTTATTCCACCGTGCCGGTATCGACTCGCAGGCCATGCCGGATCTGCACCAGGCACGTTGGCAAAAACTGGTCTGGAATGTCCCGTACAACGGTCTCTCGGTTCTGCTCGGGGCCAGCACCACGCCATTGATGGCCGATGCCGACAGCCGGGAGCTGATCAAGGCATTGATGGTCGAAGTGGTCCAGGGGGCTATCGCCTGTGGTCACGACATACCGGCCGGTTATGCCGACCATCTGTTCATGGTGACCGAAAAAATGCCGGACTATTGGCCGAGCATGTACCACGATTTCCTGCACAAACGACCGCTGGAACTGGCCGCTATTTACGCCCGGCCCTTGGCGGCCGCCAAAGCGGCGGGGTGTGAATTGCCACTGATTGAAAGTTTGTATCGCAGTCTGGGTTTCATCGATCGACGCAACAGGTGAACCGATCTACCTGGGGGGAAGGACATGGCAAAGACTATCGACGACAAACTGGTGCTGGCGATTTCTTCGCGAGCGCTGTTCGACCTGAACGAAAGCCACAAGGTGTATTTGTCGAGCGGCGTCGAAGCCTACCGGCAATATCAGATTGAGCACGAGGACGAAATCCTCGAACCCGGTGACGCCTTCCCGCTGGTGCAGAAACTCCTGAACCTCAATACCGACCTCGGTCGAGCGCGGGTCGAGGTGATTCTGGTGTCGCGCAACAGCGCCGACACCGGCCTGAGGGTGTTTAACTCGATTCACCACTACGGGCTGGCGATTTCCCGTGCGGCGTTTGTCGGCGGGCGCAGTCCCTATCCGTATCTCAAGGCCTTCGGCTGTGACCTGTTTCTGTCGACGCATGCCGACGATGTGCGCAGTGCACTGGACGCCGGTTTCGCGGCGGCGACCATTCTGTCGGGCGGTGCCAGCCGCGCGGCCAGTGATGAATTGCGGATTGCCTTTGACGGTGATGCAGTGCTGTTTTCCGACGAATCGGAGCGGGTCTACCAGTCCGGTGGTCTGGAAGCGTTCCAGGCCAGCGAACGTGATGCCGCCCGCGAGCCGCTGCGCGGAGGGCCGTTCAAGGGCTTCCTGGCCGCTCTCAATCTGTTGCAGCGTGAGTTTCCCGACGACGCCTGCCCGATCCGCACGGCGTTGGTGACGGCGCGTTCGGCGCCGGCCCATGAGCGAGTGATTCGTACGTTGCGCGAATGGGACATTCGTCTGGACGAATCGCTGTTTCTCGGTGGCCTGACCAAATCCGCCTTTCTCGAAGCGTTTGCCGCCGACGTGTTTTTCGATGATCAGGCCGGCCATTGCGAATTGGCCCGCGAAGTCGTCGCCACCGGCCACGTACCGCACGGCATAAGCAACGAGCAAAAGGTTTAAGCCCGCGGTTCAATGCGTTACGCAAAGCGTCGTATTCGCCAAGGCACTGCTAAGCTGAATCAAATCTCCGCCATTTTGGCTTGCGAGGAGATCCTATGATTCAGTCGATGCTGTATGCCACTGACCTTGGCTTATATGCACCGTTGGTGATGCAGCACGCCTTGGCCTTGGCACGGACATTCAATGCCGACTTGTATGTGGTGCACGCGGTTGAGCCCATGGGGCTGTTTGCCGAATCGGTGCTTCAGAGTTATCTCGATGAGCAGGCGTTGAACGAGTTTCACAGTCAGGGCCTGAGTACGGTGATTGCCAATATCGAGCAGCGGGTGCTCGACAGCTTTCGTGAAGAGCTGGGGGATGAAGGGGACCAGGACCTGGCGCGGATTAAAGCGGTGAGGGTGCTTCAGGGCGATCCGTCGCAGGTGATTCTCGACCAGGTGGAGAAACTCTCCGTGGATTTGCTGATCGTAGGAAGTCATAGCCACGGTACTGGCGCGGAAACGCCTCTGGGCAGGACCGCAGCACGCGTGTTGCAGCTATCCCGGGTGCCCGTCTATCTGGTGCCACTGGTGGAGCGGCGCCGGCAGGTTGATCGCTAGAATACGAATACTGGCAATTCGACAAAAAAGTTCTAGATTTATTCTTCAAACCATTAATATAGTTATATACCGTCGCTGATGCCCGTGGCGTCTACCTGCTTTGAGGGATACATATGAAGCTTCAACAATTGCGCTACATCTGGGAAGTGGCGCACCACGACCTCAACGTTTCCGCTACTGCCCAAAGCCTTTACACCTCGCAACCGGGTATCAGTAAACAGATCCGCCTGCTGGAAGACGAATTGGGGGTCGAGGTTTTCGCTCGCAGCGGCAAGCACCTGACCCGCGTGACCCCGGCCGGTGAACGCATCATCACCACCGCCGGCGAGATTCTGCGCAAGGTTGAAAGCATCAAGCAGATCGCCCAGGAATTCTCCAACGAGAAAAAAGGCACCCTGTCGATCGCTACTACTCACACTCAGGCACGTTATGCGTTGCCACCGGTGATCAGCAATTTCATCAAGCAATACCCGGACGTTGCCCTGCACATGCACCAGGGCTCGCCGATGCAGATTGCTGAAATGGCAGCTGACGGCACCGTGGATTTCGCCATTGCCACCGAAGCGCTGGAACTGTTCGGCGACCTGGTAATGATGCCGTGCTACCGCTGGAATCGCTGCGTAGTCGTGCCTCAAGGTCACCCGCTGACCAAACTGTCGACGCTGACCCTCGAAGCCCTGGCCGAATACCCGATCGTCACTTACGTGTTCGGTTTCACCGGCCGATCGAAGCTCGACGAAGCGTTCAGTCATCGCGGCCTGACGCCCAAAGTGGTGTTCACCGCCGCCGACGCCGACGTGATCAAAACTTACGTTCGTTTGGGCCTGGGGGTGGGTATCGTGGCGAAAATGGCGGTCGACGCCAAGCTCGATAGCGACCTGGTAGTGCTCGATGCCAGCGAGCTGTTCGAGTCCAGCATTACCAAAATCGGTTTCCGTCGCGGCACCTTCCTGCGCGGTTTCATGTGCGATTTCATCGAGAAATTTGCCCCGCACCTGACCCGCGAAGTCATGGCCAAAGCCATTCAGTGCCACAACAAGCAGGAACTCGAAGAGTTGTTCGACGGCGTCGAACTGCCGGTGCACTAATGGGTGTCCTGCCTCGCAAATACTGTTCCTTTTTGACCGCGTCTGTTGCCGTCATGCTGCGTTGCCGCTCCTCGCCATAGCGGGCTATGACTCGTCGCGGCGCCTTGCCTGACGACAACATCCACTCGTCAAAAGAGGAACGTATTCGCGAGGCAGGACACCTTGTTCTAGACCACCTCGGTAACATAAAACTGTTGCCGAGCGCCCGCCACCAAAATCTCCACTTCATCCCCTTCGAACTTGCCCAGCAGGCTTTTGCCCAGCGGAGAGCGGGGGGTGATGACAGTAATCCATTGCCCCACCAGATCGACCTTCAGGCCAGCTGCATCAGGGGCCAGAAACAGCCATTGCTCACGCCCCTTGTCGTCTTCCAGGCCGAGCAATGCACCGACTTCAATGCCGCGCTGATCGTCATATGAACGCAAGGTCAGGTTCTGGCACAGCGTCAGTGATTGCCTGATCTCTTCCACGCGCCTGGCCTGTCCGGCCGCCAGATAAGAAGCCTCCAGCCCCAGGGTGTCGTACTTGTTTTCGGCGATGTTTTCTTCGTGGGTCGCGGTTTCGTAAGCGGTTTGCGCAGCACGCTCGGCGATATCGAGGTCGACCCGCAGTTTGTCGAGGATCAATTGGTGGACGGTCTGTTTGTTCATGATCAGTCGCAGAACTGCAAAACATTGGCGCGGCTTTTTTCGCTCGGCGCGGTTTGATCCTGCTGCAACCAGAACTGGCATTTTGGATTGGACAGGTTGCGACTGCTGCCACGGGCCTGATCCATTCGTACCTGCTGCTCGCTCTTGCGCAGGTTCTCTTCGTACTGTTCGAATATCGGGCTCTGCGCTGGAATATCCGGCCGTGGCGGCTCGATGACTACCGGCGGCTTGGCCAGTTGCTCCACGGCGGCGGCTACCGGGGCCAATTGCTCTTTGAAAAACAGTGCAGAGACGAGCCAGCAGGTCAGGGCGATGGCGAGAAATCCCAGCCACACACCGAGGGCAATGCTGCCGGTCAGTTGCAGGGCGTTGAGCCGGAACGGCAACGGGTGGTGGGGATTCGGACGGTCAGGCATGGTGCCTCCTGGCGGATGGTTGCAGGCGAGTGGCAATTGTCGCACGAAGATTAATCGCCGTCGGCTCTTCTGCGCGAGGTAATTTATGCGGACAATCGTCGCCTTTGCCAACGGGAACCTGGAATGCCTGAACTGCCTCAAGTGAAAAACCGCTGGCGCTGGGATATTTTTTGCACCGTGGTCGACAACTTTGGCGACATCGGCGTGACCTGGCGCCTGGCTCGACAACTGGTGGCCGAGCACGCCATCGACGTACGTTTGTGGGTCGATGACCTGCGCGCCTTCGAGCGTCTGTGCCCCGAGATCGATTGCCATGCCGCGCAGCAATGGCAGTCAGGTGTCGATGTGCGCCAATGGTCAACAGAGTGGCAGATCACCGAAGCGGCGGATGTGGTGATCGCCGCGTTCGCCTGTCAGTTGCCGAGTGTCTACATGGACGCCATGGCCGCACGGGAGCAACCGCCGCTGTGGATGAACCTCGATTACCTGAGCGCCGAGGACTGGGTGATCGGCTGCCACGGATTGCCGTCGGTCAAGTACAAAACGGTGCAGAAGTACTTCTTCTTTCCGGGGTTCCAGAAGGGCACCGGAGGGCTGCTGCGTGAAACAGGGTTGCTCGATCGCCGCTGGCAGTTCCAGCGAAGTCCCGAGGCGCAGCAGGAATTTCTTCAAGGGCTGGGGATTGATCGTGCCCCTGATGCGCAATTGATCTCGCTGTTTGCCTATGAGAATGCCGGGTTGTCGAGTTGGCTGGATGTACTGGCCGCCGATTCGACACCCACGCATGTGCTGGTGCCCGAAGGCCGGATACTCGGCGATGTCGAACGCTGGCTCGGCATTGAAGGATTGGCCGCGGGGGCTCTGCATGTGCGTGACGGCTTGACTGTCCAGGTGCTGCCGTTCGTCCGACAGGATCAATACGATCAGTTGCTCTGGTGCTGCGATTTCAACGCCGTGCGCGGTGAAGATTCCTTCGTTCGCGCTCAATGGGCGGGCCGGCCAATGCTCTGGCACATCTATCAGCAGGAGGAAGACATCCATCTGGACAAGCTCGATGCGTTCCTCGCGCTGTACACAAAAGGCTTGTCCGAGGCTGCCAGTCAGGCGATCAACGGTCTTTGGCACGCATGGAATGCCGGTCATGATATGTCCGACCACTGGCGCATGGCCCGCAAACATTGGCCAGAGCTGCAAAAACACGCTGAGGCGTGGTGTCTGGAACAAGCCTTGCAGGCCGATCTTGCCGCGGCGCTGGTACAGTTTTATGTAAATTGGATATGATACGCGGCCTAGATTTTTGTAAATCCCATCCAAATTCGGATATTCGCAATGAAAACTGGTAAAGAACTGAAACCCGGTACCGTGATCCGTCTCGAAAACGATCCTTGGCTGGTTCAGAAAGCTGAATTCACCAAGTCGGGTCGTAACAGCGCGATCATGAAGACCAAGCTGAAAAACCTGCTGACCGGTTACAAGACCGAGATCGTTTACAGCGCCGACGACAAACTGGACGACGTAATCCTCGACCGCAAAGAAGCGACCCTGTCCTTCATCAGCGGCGACACCTACACGTTCATGGACACCACCGACTACACCATGTACGAGCTGAACGCTGAAGACATCGAAGCCGTTCTGCCTTTCGTTGAAGAAGGCATGACCGATGTTTGCGAAGCGATCTTCTTCGAAGAGCGTCTGGTTTCCGTAGAACTGCCGACCACTATCGTGCGTCAGGTTGACTACACCGAAGGTTCCGCTCGCGGTGACACTTCCGGCAAGGTGATGAAGCCTGCCAAACTGAAGAACGGTACCGAGCTGTCGGTAGCTGACTTCATCGAAATCGGCGACATGATCGAGATCGATACCCGCGAAGGCGGCTCCTACAAAGGCCGTGCTAAATAAGCACTGCTTCAGGAATGAAAAAGCCCGACCATTGAGTCGGGCTTTTTTGTGCCTGCAATTTCAGCTTCAACGGTGAACCCCTTGTGGGAGCGAGCCTGCTCGCGATTGCGATTTTGCATTCAACAAAGATGTTGACTGGTCTACCGCTATCGCGAGCAGGCTCACTCCCACAATTGAAACGTGTTACTTCTTCAGATGCTCTTTGAGTTCTTCGGACGCTTGCAGCATCGCCGAGCGCACCGCTGGCACCTGACTGACCACATTGAGCAAACCGTAGTCGTGGATCATGCCGTTGTAGCGAACCGCCGTCACCGGCACCCCGGCCTCGTCGAGTTTTCGTGCATAGGCTTCGCCCTCATCGCGCAGAACGTCAGCGCCCGCCGTCTGCACCAGCGCGGGTGGCAAGCCTTTCAGTTGGGCGGTGGTTGCCCGCAGTGGTGAGGCGTAGATCTCGTTACGCTGATTGGCGTCGGTGGTGTAGTTGTCCCAGAACCACTTCATCATGTTTTTGGTGAGGAAGTGCCCCTCGGCAAACTGGTTGTAAGACGCGGTGTCGAAGTTGGCATCCGTCACCGGCCACAACAGCACCTGGAATTTGATCGCCGGCGTACCCTTGTCTTTGGCCATCAGCGCAACGACTGCCGCCATATTGCCACCGACGCTATTGCCGGCCACGGCCAGACGTTTGCCATCAACGTTGATCTCCTTTCCGTGCTCGGCCACCCATTGGGTCGCCGCATACGCCTGGTTGATCGCCACCGGGTAATGCGCTTCCGGCGACGGGGTGTAATTGACGAATACAGCCGCCGCCCCCGAACCCGCCACCAGGTCACGAACCAATCGTTCGTGGGTCGGGAAGTCGCCCAATACCCAGCCACCTCCGTGGAAGAACATGAACACTGGCAGCTCGCCCTTGACCCCGGCTGGCCGGACGATGGTCAGGCGCAGCGGCTGGCCGTCGACTTGAATGGTCTTCTCGCTGACATCAACTTTTGGCAGCGTCAGTTTAACCCCGGCTTGCGCACCCACCAGTACGGCGCGGGCGTCTTTGGGGGAAAGCTGTTCAATCGGCTTGCCAGTACCGGCGTTCAATACGTCGAGGAATGCCTGGGTGTTGTGTTCAACACCGTTGCCAGCGAATGCATTGCCGATGGACAGGGCGAGAAGGGTACCGGTCAAGACTTTGCTGAAAGTGTTCATGTTCGTTTCCTGTTCGGGCCTTGGGATCAGCGGTTAGACGGTAACGTGCAGGCGCACATCGACGTTGCCACGGGTGGCGTTGGAGTACGGGCAGACCTGGTGGGCGGCGTCGACAAGGGATTGCGCGTCGGTTTGTTCAAGGCCTGGCAGGCTGATGTGCAGGTCGATGTCCAGACCGAAACCGCCGGGGATTTGGCCGATGCCGACATGGGCGGTGATCGAGGCGTCGTTGGGGATGGAGCGCTTGGTCTGACTGGCGACGAATTTCAGGGCGCCGATGAAGCAAGCGGAATAACCGGCTGCGAACAGTTGCTCAGGGTTGGTCGCCGCGCCGCCAGCACCGCCGAGTTCTTTCGGGGTGGCGAGTTTGACGTCGAGGATGTTGTCACTGGAAACAGCACGCCCATCACGGCCACCGGTGGAAGTTGCGATTGCGGTGTAGAGAGTTTGCATGGTGTGAGCCTCATTCAGTTTGGGTGTTTTGCGCTAAATGTTTGCGCGCTAAGTAAGTGCGAGATGAATGTATCGCGCAAGTATTTGGCGCGCAAGATAAATTTTTGAAAAAGATTTGCCGTGGATTTGGTTGGATGATGTGAAGGGCTGAGCTAGAGCTGTGGAGAGCGGATTTTCAGCGCTGAAAATTTTTTGGGGAAAAGACGAATGTGGCCGAAAGAACACTGCAAAACGAATGTGGGAGCGGGCTTGAACTCGCGAAAGCGGTGTGTCAGCCAACATCAATGCTGAATGTCACATCGCATTCGCGAGTAAGCCCGCTCCCACAGGGGGATTTAGGTTGGCTGGGGGATCAGAGGCTGTCTTGCAGATTGCTGCGCAGTATTTGCAGCTCCGCTTGCAGTTTGTTCAGCCTCTCCACCGACATCCCGCTAGCACCGAGGATGCACTGCGGAATGCTGCGTGCCTTGTCCCGCAAGGCGCGGCCCTGTTCGGTGAGTTCGACGATCACCACCCGTTCATCTTCGCGGCTGCGGGTGCGGCTGAGCAGACCTTCAACTTCCAGGCGCTTGAGCAACGGGGTCAGTGAGCCGGGATCGGTCAGCAGTCGCGTACTGATTTCACCGACGGTCAGACCATCGCGCTCCCACAGCACCATCATCGCCAGGTATTGCGGATAGGTCAGGCCCAGCGCTTGCAGCAGCGGTTTATAGACCTTGGTCATCAGCAGCGAAGTCGAATGCAGGGCGAAACAGGCCTGATTATCCAACAGCAGGTGTTCGCAGTTATCCAGGGTGTCGCGTTCGGAGGTCATTTCAAAAGCCTTGATCGGTAGTCCTCAGAATCTAGCGGGCGAATCTTTAATGCGCCAGATAATTTTGGATGAGTGGCGATCCGGGGTGTTTCGCGGCATCAGTCGCAAGGCTGGAGGCTGTCAGTTTCGGATGTTGGCAGGCCGTTTATCAGTTGGGGGGTGAAGATCGCCCACGCTCCGCCGGAGCGATTGCTGCGCGGTGATGCTCGCGTTTAAAGTTTGAAGCCTTCGACGATGTGCTCGGCCAGGCACTCGGTGATGGGGGAGGGGTTGTGCAGGTTACGCACGAGCATGATGCAGGCTTCCGGCAACTGCGGCAGGTCTTCGGCCTCACCGAGGATACGCATGTCCGGGGTGATCAGGCTTTCCAGCTGCGCAGTCACCGCCAACCCGGCGCTGACCACGGCCATCAAGGCCGACAGGCTCGAACTGTTGTACGCAATTCGGTAGTCGCTGCCCATTGCATCCAGCGCATTACACGCCCACAACCGGCAGAAACAATCACTGTTGAACATTGCCAGGGGCAGCGGCGTCTGCTCATGGGCGCTGAAGCATTGCGCCTCGGCCCAGACAAAACGTTCCTTGCGCAGCAACTGGCCAATCTCGGTGCCGGGCTCGCGGGTCACGATGGACAGGTCCAGATCCTGACGAAGCAGCAATTGTTTTGATGATTCGCAGTGAACCTCGATCTGGATCAGCGGATAGCTCTTGGCGAAGCGCGACAAAATTCCTGGCAAAAAGCGCATCACGTAATCATCTGGCGTACCGATGCGCACGGTGCCGACCATGTGCGGCTCACGCAGCGTGTTGAAGACTTCGCTGTGGAGTTTGAGGATGCGCCGCGCATACCCCAGCAAAACCTGGCCTTCGGCGGTCAGCTTGACCTGTCGCCCATCGCGTTCGAACAACTGGCGCTGCAACACGTCCTCTTCCAGACGCTTCATCTGCATGCTCACCGCCGACTGCGTGCGATTGACCAATTCCCCGGCACGGGTAAAACCGCCCTGGTCGGCGATGGCGACAAAGGTCCGTAGCACATCCGTATCGATACTGGGGAACGCGGACATCCATCAATCTCCGAGATGGTTACCATCAGAAACATTCGTTGGATTGATCTTATCCCCGGGGCGAGACTTGGGCCATCCCCAACGGAGGACAACAAGATGAAAGGTCATCACGAGCATGTAACGGAACACAAATTCTCAACCCACGTGGTATCTGATTTGCTGCACAAGTTTAGTCGCTGGTACGAACTTCATCGCGAACGCGAACTGCTGGCGAGTTTGAGCGATGAAGCACTGAAGGACATCGGCATGAGTCGCGCCGATGTTGAACATGAATCGATCAGACCGTTCTGGGATGATCCGATGCATAAATGATGAGGCCATTGCTACACAAACCCCTCTCTGGTGAGGTAGGTTGCGAGCAGACACGGAGGTATTCATGCCCGCAACGCTGTCCTTTTCCAACACGCAGGCTCGACGTCTGGCGCTGGCTGCCCAAGGGTTCAACGGGCGGCAGTCGCCAGCCGCGATCAACGCGCTGCAACTCAACCGCCTGATCGAACGGCTGGGCATTCTGCAGATCGACTCGGTCAATGCGTTGGTGCGTTCGCACTACCTTCCCTTGTTTTCCCGCCTCGGTAACTACTCATCCGATTTGCTCGACCAGGCTGCCTGGAGTCAGGGCCGACGTCGTACGCTGTTTGAATATTGGGGGCATGAAGCCTCGTTGCTGCCGTTGTCGATGTATCCCCTGATGCGCTGGCGCATGCAGCGCGCGAGTCGCGGCGAAGACATCTATCAGCAATTGGCGCGTTTCGGGCGCGAACAGCAGGACACGATTCGCCGGGTGCTGGCGTCGGTCGAAGAGCTCGGTGCACTGGGTGCTGGCAGCCTGTCGACCCGTCAGGAACGGGCCGGGCCGTGGTGGGACTGGAGCGTGGAAAAGCATGCTTTGGAATGGTTGTTTGCCGCCGGTGAAGTGACGGTGGCCGGCCGACGTGGTTTCGAACGTCTTTATGATTTGCCGGAGCGGGTGATTCCTTCAGCCGTTTTACAGCAGCCCTTGCTCAGTGAAGCTGAGGCTCAACGCGGACTGTTATTGCACGCAGTGACGGCGTTGGGTGTCGGCACGGAAAAGGATTTACGCGACTATTTCCGGCTGAACCCGGTAGACAGTCGTCCGCGCCTGGCGGAACTGGTCGAGGCAGGGGAGTTGCTGACTTGCGAAGTGCAAGGCTGGCGGCAACCGGCTTATTGCCTGCCCGATCCGAAAATACCGCGCAAGGTTGTGGCCGGTGCGTTGCTTTCACCCTTTGATTCGCTGGTGTGGGAGCGCAGTCGTACCGAGCGGTTGTTTGATTTTCGCTATCGGCTGGAGATTTACACCCCGCAGGACAAGCGGGTTTACGGGTATTACGTGTTGCCGTTCTTGCACAACGAACGGATTGCCGCGCGGGTGGATCTGCGGGCGGAGCGGGCGCTGGGGCGATTGGCGGTGCACGCCGTGCATGAGGAAGAGCCGGGGCTGGATGACGAAGGGATGCTCGCGCTGGCGATCAATTTGCGGCGGATGGCGGATTGGTTGGGGCTGGAGCGGGTGCAGTTGAATTGTCAGCGGGTGAGTGCGGCCAGATTGAGGGGGGCATTGGCACAGTTCAGTGGTGTTTGAGCAGGCCTCATCGCGAGCAGGCTCGCTCCCACATTAGATCGCGTCCTTCCGGACAACTCGGTCAACTGTGGGAGCGAGCCTGCTCGCGATGGAGGCGACGCGGTTTAGCGCCGTACCTGCTTCAGTGTCTCGGCAATCAAAAACGCCAATTCCAGCGACTGATCTGCATTCATCCGCGGATCACAATGGGTGTGGTACCGGTCCGACAACCCATCCTCGGTAATCGGCCGCGCCCCCCCAATGCATTCGGTCACGTTCTGCCCGGTCATCTCGATGTGGATACCGCCGGCATAACTGCCTTCCGCTTGATGAACCTGGAAGAACTGCTTCACCTCGCCAAGGATCTGCGCGAAATCGCGGGTCTTGTAGCCGCTGCTGGCCTTGATGGTATTGCCGTGCATCGGGTCGCAACTCCAGAGCACTTGCTTGCCTTCGCGCTGCACGGCGCGAATCAATGCCGGCAGGTGATCGCCGACCTTGTTGGCGCCCATCCGCGCGATCAGGTTCAGGCGACCGGGATCGTTGTCCGGGTTCAGCACGTCGATCAGACGAATCAGCTCCTCAGGGTCCATGCTCGGGCCAACCTTCACTCCGATCGGGTTATTCACCCCACGCAGGAATTCGACGTGTGCGCCATCGAGTTGACGGGTGCGGTCGCCGATCCACAGCATGTGCGCCGAGCAATCGTAGTAATCGTTGGTCAGGCTGTCGCGTCGCACGAAGGCTTCTTCGTAGTTCAGCAGCAGCGCTTCGTGGGCGGTGAAGAAACTGGTTTCGCGTAACTGCGGCGAGGTGTCCATGCCGCAGGCGCGCATGAATGCCAGGGTTTCATCAATGCGGTCGGCCAGGTGGCTGTATTTTTCCGCCAGTGCCGAGTTGGCGATGAAGTCCAGGTTCCACTTGTGCACCTGATGCAGGTCGGCAAATCCGCCTTGGGCGAATGCGCGTAGCAAGTTCAAGGTGGCGGTGGACTGGTGGTAGGACTGCAGCAGGCGTTCCGGGTCCGGCACGCGGCTTTTTTCATCGAAACCGATGCCATTGACGATGTCGCCCCGGTAGGCGGGCAGGGTCACGCCGTCGATCGTTTCGTCATTGGCCGAGCGTGGCTTGGCGAACTGCCCGGCCATGCGACCGACCTTGACCACCGGGCAGCCGGCGGCAAAGGTCATGACGATGGCCATTTGCAACAGAACTTTGAACGTATCGCGAATTTTCGCGGCAGAGAACTCGGCGAAGCTCTCGGCGCAATCGCCACCTTGCAACAGGAACGCGCGCCCTTGGGTCACTTCGGCAAACTGACGGCGCAACTCCCGGGCCTCACCGGCAAATACCAGTGGCGGATAACTGGCCAGGGTTTGCTCGACCTGCTGCAAATGAGCGGCGTCGGGGTAATGGGGTTGTTGCTGGATCGGCAGGGCGCGCCAGCTGTCAGGGCTCCAGGGTTGGCTCATCACGTTCTCTAGTGTTTTACGCTCGGACTGCCATGTTATCAGCAATTAGTGCGTGACCTGTTCCCGTCGCATCGCGGACAATCGCGCCTTTGCCGCGCCCCCTCGCGGTTTATTGCGTTGCCGCGTCGGCAACGATCAGGAGACGAAATGACTGAGGAGCGCGTCGAGCATCTGCTCGCCGAGGTACAGGATGAGTTCGGCGTAATACGCGTGCTGGAAGTGGCTGACTACCGTTTTCTGGAGTTCGGCGATGCCATCGAACAGAGCTGCGTCTTCACCGCTGATCCGAGCTGGCTTGAGTACGACTATACCCGGGCGATGCTGATCGGTGCGTTGTGCCACGAGCAGCCGGAAAGCGCGCTGTTTCTGGGGCTTGGCGCGGGAACACTGACCCAGGCGTGCCTCAAGTTTTTGCCGTTGGAAGATGTCGAGGCGATTGAATTGCGCCCGGACGTACCGCGCCTGGCCATCGAATACCTTGGGCTGGAAGACGATCCTCGGCTGTATATCCGCGTCGGTGATGCACTGGAGCTTCTTGATACCGCTGAGCCGGCGGACCTGATCTTCGTCGACCTTTACACCGATGTCGGGCCGGGTGTCGGGCATCTGGCCTGGAGCTTTCTGGAAAACTGTCAGAAACGCCTGAATCCGGGTGGCTGGCTGGTGATCAACCAATGGGCCACCGATGATGGCAAACCGTTGGGGGCTGCGTTGTTGCGTGGGCTCTATCACCGGCATTACTGGGAGCTGCCGGTGAAAGAGGGCAATGTGATTTTGCTCGTGCCTTCGGAGCTGGATCAGGAACTGGACATGGACGGTTTGATCGCGCGGGCGCAAGGGCTGGCGCCCCGACTGGGGTATTCGTTGCAGTCGCTGATCAAGGCGATTCGCCCGGCGACTTGATGTGTTGTCTTTAATGGCCTCATCGCGGGCAAGCCCTCAAAACCAACACAAAACTAAAGCCCTTTGAAGATCCCGGGCCGCTTCTCGACCATCGACCGCAGCCCTTCCTTGGCATCCTCACTCGCCATCAATTTTTTCACCAGCGGCGGTAATCCCAGCGCCGCTGCGGTTTCCCCTTCATAGCGCGCCTGTCGTGCTGACATCAGCGTCGCCTGCACGCCCAGTGGTGCCTGGCTGGCAATCCGTTCGGCCAATTCAATGGCCCGTGGCAGCAGGTCCTCGCTGGCCATGACTTCCTGGACCAACCCCATGCGCAACGCTTCATGGGCATCGAAATCATCGCCGGTCAGCAGCCAACGCATCGCATTGCCCCAGCCAGCCAGCTGGTGCAGACGCAATGTCGCGCCGCCGAACGGGAAGATCCCGCGTTGTACTTCTTTCTGGGCGAATCGGGTGTTGCTGGCGCACAGGTTGATGTCTGCGGCCAGCATCAACTCAATGCCGATGGTCAGGCAGTAGCCCTGCGCGGCAACAATCACCGGTTTGCTGACTCGGGGGCCGGCAAAAACACCCCATGGATCGTAGCCCCCCGGCGGTACTTGCCAGCCTTCGGCCAACGCTCCGCTCGCGCTGACCAGATCCAGCCCAGCGGTGAAATGCTCGCCATGGGCGAACACCACCGCGATCCGCGCGTCGATGTCAGCCTCGTACTCGCCATAAGCCAGGCTCAGCTCGTTGAGCAGCTCAAGGTCGAAGGCATTGCGCTTGGCCACCCGATCCAGGCCGATCATCAGGACATGACCGTGTCTTTCGCGGGTGACACGACTGCTAGCGGGCTGATTCATGGAGCAAAATCCTCGGACGGGAAGGGGGGTGTCAGACCGCAGGACGACCTGATAACGATGAACCGTTTTAGCGCCATCGCCAGCGGGGCCGGGCCTTTGAAAAATAGACCGTTGCACGATTATCCGCAAAGCCTGTGACACAACGGTGTATCCGTCAGTTTTCCGACAAATAATGCTCCCTTTTTGGGCGAATTCCGGTATAGTGCGCGCCGGCCTTTAACCGGGCCGCGTTTAGGTAGCGCAATTCCCCGAAGTCAGCTTCGGCTGCACGTCCGCACAGCGGACTCTCCCTTGACGAATCTTTTTCATTCATTCGTTTTCGCAAATCCCCGCCGACAAAGCAGCCAGGGCGACTCTTGAGTCTTACACGGCATGCGCAGCTTTGGAGCATGGGTCTTTGCGGATGCACTTAGAGGCAGACCCATGACCCAGGAAACCGGCGGCTTCGCCGCTTTTAATCTTAATCCGAATATCCTTGCAGCCGTCATTGCGACTGGCTACGAAGAGCCTTCGGCTATTCAGCAGCAATCGATCCCGATCATCATGGCCGGCCACGACATGATTGGCCAGGCGCAAACCGGTACCGGTAAAACCGCCGCGTTCGCCCTGCCGATCCTGCATCGCATCGATCCTGCCAAGCGCGAGCCGCAAGCCCTGATCCTGGCGCCAACCCGTGAGTTGGCGCTGCAAGTAGCAACCGCTTTCGAAACCTACGCCAAGCAAATGCCGGGCGTTACCGTTGTGGCCGTTTACGGCGGCGCCCCTATGGGTCCTCAACTGAAAGCAATCCGTAATGGCGCACAGATCGTTGTCGCCACTCCGGGCCGTCTGTGCGACCACCTGCGTCGTGACGAAAAAGTCCTGGCTACCGTGAACCACCTGGTTCTCGACGAAGCGGACGAAATGCTCAAGCTGGGTTTCATGGACGACCTCGAAGTTATCTTCAAGGCACTGCCTGCAACCCGTCAGACCGTATTGTTCTCGGCCACCCTGCCGCAGTCGATCCGTGCCATTGCAGAACGCCATCTGCGCGATCCGCAACACGTGAAGATCCAGACCAAGACTCAGACCGTTACCGCGATCGAACAGGCTCACCTGTTGGTTCACGCTGACCAGAAGACCTCGGCTGTATTGAGCCTGCTGGAAGTGGAAGATTTCGACGCCCTGATCATGTTCGTGCGCACCAAGCAAGCGACCCTGGACCTGGCCAGTGCCCTGGAAGCCAAAGGCTACAAAGCCGCTGCGCTGAACGGTGACATTGCCCAGAACCAGCGTGAGCGCGTGATCGAATCCCTCAAGGATGGCCGTCTGGACATCGTTGTGGCGACCGACGTTGCTGCTCGTGGCCTGGACGTTCCGCGCATCACTCACGTGTTCAACGTTGACATGCCGTACGATCCGGAATCCTACGTTCACCGTATCGGCCGTACCGGCCGTGCCGGTCGCGAAGGTCGTGCACTGCTGCTGGTGACTCCGCGTGAGCGTCGCATGCTGCAAGTGATCGAGCGCGTAACCGGTCAAAAGGTTGCAGAAGTTCGCCTGCCGGACGCCCAGGCCGTTCTTGATGCCCGCATCAAGAAACTGACCAACAGCCTGTCGCCGCTGGTTGCCGATGCCGAGTCGACTCACGGTGATCTGCTGGATCGCCTGACTGCCGACATCGGTTGCACCCCGCGTGCACTGGCCGCTGCTCTGCTGCGCAAGGCGACCAACGCTCAGGCGCTGACCTTGGCTGCGATCGAGAAAGAACGTCCATTGGTGCCGAACAACGCACCGCGTGGCGATCGTCCAGAGCGTACCGGTGATCGTCCAGACCGTGGTGATCGTGAGCGTCGTGCTCCGGTTCCATTGGCTGAAGGTCGTGCTCGTTGCCGTACCGCGCTGGGTGCGCGTGATGGTATCGCTGCCAAGAACCTGCTGGGCGCCATCCTGAACGAAGGTGGTCTGGCTCGTGAAGCCATCGGTCGCATCCAGGTGCGTGACAGCTTCAGCCTCGTCGAGCTGCCGGAAGATGGTCTGGAAAAACTGCTGACCAAACTGAAGGACACTCGCGTTGCCGGTAAGCAGTTGAAACTGCGTCGCTATCGCGAAGATTGATCCGCTCTTGAGCTGATTGATCGCACATAAAAAATCCCCGACTGGTTCGGGGATTTTTTTTGCCTGATCGTTCCCACGCTCTGCGTGGGAATGCAGCCGGGGACGCTCCGCGTCCCAGAAGCTGACGCAGAGCGTCCATTGATTCATTCCCACGCAGAGCGTGGGAACGATCATCGCGGTCTACCGATCAGCCAAAGCGATAAATGTCCATGCCCAGCGCACCCATGGTGAAACCCTGATGCGCAATACTGAACTCACCCCCGGCCCCGCGGGCAAAGTACAACGGCAACAAATGCTCGTCACTCGGGTGATTACGCACGGCATTCGGCGCTTGCTGACGATAATCGTGCAGCGCCGCTTCGTCGTTGGCCGCGAGTTTCTCGATCATCCAGTCGCGGAAGGATTTGGCCCATGGCTCGACGCTTTCCGGTCCTGCGTGCCAGTCCAGTTCACGCAGGTTGTGCGTGATGCTGCCAGAGCCGATCAGCAGCACCCCCTGTTCACGCAGGCTCGCCAAGGCATGACCGACGCGGGTTTGCAGGGCAGGGCCACCACGGGTGGGCAGCGAGACTTGCACCACGGGGATATCGGCTTGCGGGTACATCAATGTCAACGGCACCCACACACCGTGATCGAACGGACGTTTGGTATCGAGTCGTGCCGGTAGATCGGCGGCCTTCAGTAAGGTCACAACGTCTGCCGCCAATAGGGGATCCCCTGGTGCCGGGTATTGAACATCGAACAGCGCCTGTGGAAAACCGCCGAAGTCGTGCCAGGTTTCCGGTTGGGGATTGCCGCTGACCAGCAGTTCGTTGCTTTCCCAGTGCGCGGATACCATCACGATGGCTTTTGGTTTCGCAATGTCGGCGGCCAGTCGAGCAAGGGCCGGGCCGCTGGCGCCAGGTTCCAGCGACAGCATGGGGGAGCCGTGGGATATGTACAGGCTAGGGAACATGAATCAGCTCCTGAGAGTAAGATGGCACCATCTTCAGTCAGATCATTGATCTAAATCTAATATAAGTTTTAGGGTCTTTTGATCGAATTTTTGGGATTAATTATGCAGCCGGAGTTTTGGCACAAACGATGGGCGTCGAATCAGATCGGCTTTCATCTGCCGGAAGTGAATCCTTATCTGCAGCGTTTCTGGCCGCAATTGGGTCTGGAAGATGGCGCGCGCGTACTGGTGCCGCTGTGCGGGAAGAGTCTGGATTTGCTGTGGCTTGCACGCGAAGGGCATGAGGTTTTGGGCGTTGAGCTCTCGGAAAAGGCCATTGAGGATTTCTTCAATGAGCATCAGCTTGATCCTGACGTCAGCGAGCAAGGGCCTTTCAAGGTTTACCGCGCAGGTTCTATCGAATTGTGGTGCGGTGATTTCTTTGAGTTGACGGCCGGCGATGTCGCCGACTGCAGCGCACTGTACGACCGCGCGGCGTTGATTGCCTTGCCCCCGAAAATGCGCGAACAGTATGCCTCGCACCTGAACCGCATTTTGCCGAAGGAGTCGCAGGGGTTGTTGATTACCCTGGACTACGATCAGGCGCAAATGGACGGCCCACCGTTTGCTGTGCTGGATGATGAAGTGAGGCGGTTGTTCGGTGGGTCGTGGGCCTTGAAGATCCTGGAAGATCAGGATGTTCTGAGTGCGAGCGGAAAATTCCTGGAGGCGGGTGTCACTCGACTTGAGGAGCGGGTGTATCGGGTTTCCAGCCGTTAGGTTGCGTTGAATTTGCTGGCCCCTTCGCGAGCACTGCATCAATACAGCAAATAAAAAAAAGCCCGCATCACTGCGGGCCTTCTTTTTTGGTGGTGAATAATCAGCGCTGAAGTCGAGCCAGTGCGTTGATACGCTCTTCCAGCGGAGGGTGGCTCATGAACATCCGGGCGAACCCTTGCTTGATGCCGCCGTTGATGCCAAAGGCGTTCAGGGTGTCCGGCATGTGCACCGGCAGGCCCTGTTCGGCGCGCAGGCGTTGCAGTGCGCCGATCATCGCGCCAGTACCGGCCAGACGTGCACCGGCTTCGTCGGCACGGAATTCACGCTTGCGCGAGAACCACATGACGATGGAACTGGCCAGAATACCCAGAACCAGTTCGGCGAAGATGGTCGCCACGTAGTAGGCAATACCCTGGCCTTCCTCGTTCTTGAAGATCACCTTGTCGACAAAGTTGCCGATGATCCGTGCGAAGAACATCACGAAGGTGTTCACCACGCCCTGAATCAGCGCCAGGGTGACCATGTCGCCATTGGCCACGTGGCCAATTTCGTGGGCCAGTACAGCTTTCACTTCATCGGGCGAGAAACGCTCCAGCAAGCCCTGGCTGACCGCGACCAGTGCGTCGTTCTTGTTCCAGCCCGTAGCGAACGCGTTCGCCTCGTAAGCCGGGAAGATTCCGACTTCAGGCATCTTGATCCCGGCTTCCCGGGACAATTGCTCGACGGTTTGCAGCAGCCATTGCTCGTGACGGGTGCGTGGCTGGGTGATGATCTGGGTGCTGGTGCTCATCTTCGCCATCCACTTGGAGATGAACAGCGAGAACAGCGAACCGGCAAAACCAAAGACCGCACAGAAAATCAGCAGCTGATTGAGGTTCAGATCAACCCCGTTGGCCGCCATGAACCCGTTGAAGCCGAAAAGGCTCAGGGTGATGCTGGCAATCAGCACGACCGCCAGGTTAGTGGCCAAAAACAGCAGGATGCGCATCATGGTTGTAGAAATCTCCTTTTGCTAAAGATATAGCGTACTGCGGGGTATATAAGGTGCTGCACCGGGCTATTCAACCGGGTGACTATTTCAAACTGTTTCCTACGGCAACAGTGTAGTCGCTTGCAGGGCATTTCCGACGCGGGCATGGGAAGTGTTTGACAGGCAGCGCGCAGAGCAAACCTCCGTGGTTGTTAGACGCGAGCACCAAAAAGTTGATCAGGCATCGCATGAAGCAAGGGTGTACGGCCGGACGCAGAGATGTGTTGCTGAATTCATCTCCGTGCGACTTACTCAAAAAGTCGCACGGCGACAGACCCCTTACTGGCGGTAGGACTTGAGGAAGTTGCCGATCCGGCCGACGGCCATCTCCAGGTCATCCACGCGCGGCAGGGTCACCACGCGGAAGTGGTCCGGCCAAGGCCAGTTGAAGGCGGTGCCCTGAACCACCAGCAGTTTCTCGGAGAGCAGCAGGTCGAGCACGAACTTTTCATCGTTGTGGATCGGGCAGACTTTCGGGTCGATTCGCGGGAACGCATACAGTGCGCCCATCGGTTTGACGCAGCTCACGCCCGGAATGTCGTTGAGCAGTTCCCAGGTGCGATTGCGCTGTTCCAGCAAGCGGCCCTGGGGCAGGACCAGGTCATTGATGCTCTGGTAGCCGCCCAGTGCGGTCTGGATGGCGTGCTGGCTCGGCACGTTGGCGCACAGGCGCATGTTGGCCAGCATGTCGATGCCTTCGATGTAGCTCTGCGCGTGATGCTTCGGGCCGGAGATGGCGATCCAGCCGGAACGGAAACCCGCCACGCGATAGGACTTGGACAGGCCGTTGAAGGTCAGGCACAGCAGGTCCGGGGCCAGGGAAGCGGTGCAGATGTGCACAGCGTCGTCGTACAGGATCTTGTCGTAGATCTCGTCGGAGAACACCACCAGGTTGTGTTGACGGGCCAGTTCCAGCATGCCCAGCAATACTTCCTTCGAATACACCGCGCCGGTCGGGTTGTTCGGGTTGATGATCACCAGCGCCTTGGTGTTCGGGGTGATTTTGGCCTTGATGTCGGCCAGGTCAGGCCACCAGTTGGCCTGCTCATCGCACAGGTAATGCACCGGGTTGCCGCCCGACAGGCTGACCGCGGCCGTCCACAACGGATAGTCCGGGGCGGGCACCAGCACTTCGTCGCCGTTGTTGAGCAGGGCTTGCATCGACATCACGATCAGCTCGGAAACGCCGTTGCCCAGGTAGATGTCTTCGATGCCGACGCCTTCAACCTGCTTCTGCTGGTAGTACTGCATCACGGCCTTGCGCGCGCTGAACAGGCCTTTGGAATCGCTATAGCCCTGGGCGGTCGGCAAATTGCGGATCACGTCCTGGAGGATTTCGTCCGGCGCTTCGAAACCAAAAGGCGCCGGGTTGCCGATGTTCAGCTTGAGGATGCGATGACCTTCCTCTTCCAGGCGCTTGGCGTGCTTGAGCACTGGGCCGCGAATGTCGTAGCAGACGTTGGCGAGCTTGTTCGATTTGCTGACCTGCATGGCGATGTGTTCCCGAAAATGAACGATCCAGGCGGCGTATGAACTACCGTACTGGGAATCCTGCGTATTCACACAGGCCTGACGCCTTTAGATGCAGCACCCATAAATCCGTTTGAATGCGCGTGGTCTGGCTGCCAGACTGGCGTTTGACGAGGCGCAATCATACGTGCCGCCTGATCCGTGGAAAAGGTACAGATCGGGCTTTTTCAGCTGCTGAGGTGTGATGATGGAAAAGTTGGAAAAAACCCTGGAAGAATGGAAGGCAATGCTCGACCCGGAGCAGTACAACGTGTGCCGCCTCAAAGGCACCGAGCGACCGTTTTCCGGTAAATACAACGGCACCAAGACTCAGGGTGTTTATCACTGCATCTGCTGCAACGAACCGTTGTTTGATTCCAAGACAAAATTCGACTCCGGCTGCGGCTGGCCGAGCTTCTACGCACCGATCGGCGACAGCGCGATGGTCGAGATCCGTGACGTCAGCCACGGCATGATCCGCACTGAAGTGGTTTGCGCCAAATGTGATGCACACCTTGGGCACGTGTTCCCGGATGGCCCACCACCCACCGGTCTGCGTTATTGCATCAACTCGGTGTGTCTGGACCTGGTGCCGCGCGAATAAGTAGCTGTGAGTGGTCCATTGATCACTCTCCGGATATTTAAATTGCACACAATTCAATTGCTCGCTATGTTTATCTCATCTTCTTTCTTCAAGAGTGCAAGTCATGACCGACAATCTGCTGAGCATCCCGTGCACCACCATCAAGGGTGAGCAAAAGACCCTGGCGGATTACGCGGGCAAAGCCGTGCTCGTGGTCAATACCGCCAGCAAGTGCGGCTTCACCCCGCAATACAAGGGGCTGGAGGAGTTGTGGCAAACCTACAAGGACCAAGGGCTGGTGGTCCTGGGCTTTCCGTGCAATCAGTTCGGCAAACAGGAACCCGGTAACGAAGGTGCCATTTCCGAATTTTGCGAATTGAATTTCGGTGTCAGCTTCCCGCTGTTCAAGAAAATCGAAGTCAACGGTGCCGGCGCGCATCCGTTGTTCGTTCAGTTGAAAAAACGCGCACCGGGCGTGCTGGGGTCGCAGGGCATCAAATGGAACTTCACCAAGTTCCTGATTGGCAAGGACGGTCAGTTGGTCAAGCGCTTCGCTCCGGCGACCAAGCCTCAGGACCTGAGCCGCGAGATCGAAGCCCTGCTCAAATGAACACCCTGTCAGCCGATTCCCTGAAGCTCGACAGTCAGCTCTGTTTCAAGCTCTACGCCGCGTCCCGGGCGGTGATTCGCGCCTACAAGCCAATGCTCGACCAACTCGGCCTGACCTACCCGCAATACCTGGCCATGCTGGTGTTGTGGGAGTGGCAGGAAGCCGCTCCCGAGCAGCCGACGGTCAAGGCGTTGGGCGAACGCCTGGCGCTGGATTCCGGCACCTTGACGCCATTGCTCAAGCGACTTGAGCAATTGCAGCTGGTGCAGCGTCAGCGTTCGGCTCGCGATGAGCGTGAAGTGCACCTGAGCCTTTCACCCTCCGGTAAGGCGTTGCGAGACCAGGTCGGCCCGCTCAAGGCCCGCCTGTTGTGCGACAGCGGGGTGGATCTGGATCGTCTGAGTGATCTGCGTGAAGGCCTTGATCATTTGTTAGGGCAGATCAAGGCGCTGTCGTAGTCGGCACCCACACGTCGAGCAGGGTGGCCAGATCTTCACGGCGCAAGGGCTTGACCAGGTAGTCGTTCATGCCCGCCGCGTGGCAGCGTTCGCGCTCCTCGGACATCGCGTTGGCGGTCAGCGCGACGATGGGCAGCTGCGGCCAGCGCCCGCTGCGGCGGATTTGCCGACTCGCTTCGTAGCCGTCCATTACCGGCATGTTGCAGTCCATCAACACCAGATCGAAGTCACTGAGCTCAAGCTGATCCAGAGCTTCGGCACCGTGGGCGGCGACGATGACTTCACAGCCGAGTTTCCCCAGCATGCCCTTGGCCACCATCTGATTGACCGGGTTGTCCTCGACCAGCAAAACGCGGCCACGCCGCGGGTGGGGCACGACTTCGACCCGCACTTCGTTGGTCATTGTGGTTTGCGGCTGCAAGACTCGCTGCAAGTTCTGGTACAGCGCGTTACGCGCCAGCGGTCGCGCTTGTTGCTGCAAGGGCGCGAGTGCGCTCGCCTGTTCGCTGGGCATGAAGTTGCCATAAGCGGTTACCAGCAGAATCGGTGCGGCAAGGGTAGGGCGCAGACCAAACAGGCATTCGGGGCAATCGGTGATTAGGACATCAGGCTCAATACCCATCAACGAGTCATCCATGGAACGTTGTTGATAGTCGAGCCCCCATGCAGGTAACAGGGTTTTCAGTAGCTCGGCCAGCCCGCTACTGGCGGCGGTGATTGCAAGGACCTTGCCAGACAGCGGTGCCGGAGACATGGCGCGGGTGTGGGCAGGCAGCGGCAGGTCGGCGCAGAACTGGCTGCCGAAACCGGCTTCCGAGCTGATCGTCAGACGCCCCTGCATGGCTTCGCAGAGGTTATGGGTGAGGGCCAGGCCCAGCCCCGTACCGCCAAACTGCCGGGTGATACCGGCACCGGCCTGGGTAAACGGCTGGAAGATCTTGGCCTGGGCATCCAGGGCGATCCCGATACCGGTATCGCAGACCTCGATTCTGACGCCCTCCGCAAACGTAGACAGACGTAAGTCGACCCGTCCGAAGCGGGTGAATTTGAGTGCATTGGACAACAGGTTGCTGACAATCTGCCGCACTCGGGTCGGATCCCCCAGCACCAGCGCCGGAAATTGCGGATCGATCAGGCACGTCAGTTCCACGCTCGGCGCTGCATTCTGGGACAAAAGATTGGCGGTGTCTTCGACCAACGAGCCAAGGTCGAACGGAATGTGCTCCAGTTCAAGCTGACCGGCATCGAACTTCGACAGGTCGAGAATATCGTTGAGCAGTTCCACCAGCACTTTGCCTGAGTCATGAGCGATCGACAGTTGTTGCTGCTGCTCGGCAGTGAGCGGGCCGTCCAGCGACAACGCGATCATCCCTAACAGGCCGTTGAGGGGCGTGCGAATTTCATGGCTCATGTTGGCCACAAACACCGAGCGTGCTTCGGCCATATCGATGGCCGTGGTGCGCGCGATCTCCAGCTCCCGATTGGATTGGCTCAGTCTCGCATTGGTTGCCTTGAGCTCTGCGGTACGCGTCGAGACGATGCTTTCCAGTTGACTGAGGTAGTCGGTCAAGCGATTTTCGGCGTTGCGTCGTTGATGGATTTCGGTAGCGGTGTTTTCGAATTGTTCGTTGGCGGCTTTGACCAGAACACCGATTTCATCGTCCTCGTGCCCTGGCGGACATTTCACCCGGGCCGGCTCCACGCTACGCGGATCACGGCCACTGAGTTCGCGAATGACCCGCACCAAGGGTTTGGTCAACATCACGTAGAACAGCGCGAGCAGAATGCCTGTCAGGATCAGGCTTCGAGCGCAGCCGTTGAGCAACGTCACTTCGGCCCGGCGCAGGAACCGGCTGCCGAAAGCGTAGGTATCGACCTCCAGTTGCAAGGTCCCGAGGGATTCGTTTGGCAGGTGATCGAGAAAGAGTCGGTCTTCGAAGTGCCGATTGGCGCCGAACAGGAAGTCGCTGATCACTCGATAACCGCTTTGCGTGCCTGGACGCTTGACGCTGGCCAGCACGGTATGGCGGTTATCGGTCAGTTTGGCACTGATGATCGCCGGTGAGCGCAGCAGGCCCAGAGTCAGTTCCTGGGCGAGTTCGGCGTCGATGTTGTAGGCGATGCGCGAGGCGGGATTATGGCTGATTTCCAGTAAAGACCGTATTTCGCGGTTGATGGAGGCGTCTTCGCTGGCATAATCGATGCCTATTTGCAGCAGGCTGAGCAGCGTGCCCAGAATGAAACCGACCAGCACAGTAAGCTTGGCTTGCTTGTATGACAGCCGGTGGGTGAATTTGATATCCATGGGGTGTTGAACCACTTCCGTTTTCTTTCGCTGCTCAAGCATAGCCGATCATGCAGGGATACCGGTGTTCTCGCGAACCCTTGAGCAAAGGATGAGCCGGGCACCGAAGGCCGTGTATTCGTCGCTGTATCGCCATCATCACTGTGAACATGCCCGAGGAGAAGACGTGGACGCCCGATTGAATGCTTTTCTTGAACGCGCCGATGCTGTTTTGGCCCGGATCGAGCCGCTGCTGCCCGCACCTCGGCAAACCATCGACTGGAGCCAATGCCTGGCTGCGCGCTGGCAACGCGAGGGGCGCAGTGGTTTTCTGTTGCCCCTGCACGTCAGCCTCGATATGCGCCTGTCCGACCTGATCGGTGTCGACCGGCAATTGGAACAATTGGGTCGAAATACCCAACAGTTCATCGACGGCATGCCGGCCAACCATGCCTTGCTCTGGGGCTCGCGCGGCACGGGTAAATCGTCGCTGGTGCGTGCGTTGTTGGCCGAACACGCCAGCGCCGGTTTGCGCCTGATCGAAATCGAGCGCGATCACCTGGCGGACCTGCCACGAGTGGTCGAGCAAATCGGAAAATTGCCGCAGCGCTTCGTGTTGTTCTGCGATGACCTGTCGTTCGAGTCGGGCGAGGGCGATTATCGTGTACTCAAGAGCGTGCTCGATGGGTCCCTTGAGCAGGCACCGGATAACGTCCTGCTTTACGCCACCTCCAACCGTCGTCACCTGGTGCCGGAAAAGGAAAGCGATAACGAAAACTGGAAAAGGGTCGACGGCGAACTGCACCCCAGCGAGGCGGTGGAGGACAAGATCGCGCTGTCGGACCGCTTCGGCTTGTGGCTGTCGTTTTATCCGTTTACTCAGGAACATTTCCTCAACGTTGTCGAACACTGGATCGGTCAACTGGCCGGTAAGGCCGGGCTTGAGTGGCAGCGTGACGACGAGCTGGACATCCTTGCGGTGCGCTGGGCCGGGGGGCGAGGCAATCGCAATGGCCGTTGTGCCTATCAATTTGCCCGCTATTGGGTCGGGCTCAAGCTGTTGGAGCACAAAGCATGATTGATTTACAGAAGAGCGGCCAAGGCCTGGATGGTTACGGCATGTTGTGGGCGCAGCTGGAGTCGTTGCTGGCGGACGAGCGTGATTTTATCGCCAATGCTGCACAGTTCTCGGCATTCTTGTTCAACCAGCTCGATGATCTGAACTGGGCCGGTTTCTACCTCAATCGTAACGAAGAGCTGGTGCTCGGTCCGTTCCAGGGGCAGATCGCCTGCGTGCGGATTCCATTTGGTCGCGGCGTGTGCGGGACGGCTGCGTCGACCTTGCAGACGCAATTGGTTGAAGATGTGCACGCCTTTCCCGGTCATATCGCGTGCGACAGCGCCTCGAACAGCGAACTGGTTGTTCCGTTGGTCAAGGACGCTCGTTTGATCGGTGTGCTGGACCTCGACAGCCCGAAACTGGCGCGTTTTAGCGCTGAAGATCAGGCGGGTATCGAGCGGCTGGCGGCGATATTCCTGCGCCTGACCGATTGCTGATCATGCGCTCAATCCTGCCTTGAGCAGCAGGCTTGACCGGTCAACAGCGTCAATCTGCTGAGGATCGAGGAATCGTTCTGCGTACTGCAGATAAATATGTGCGTTGATGAACAACTCGAACAATTGCGGGTCGATGTGGGCGTCACGGCACATGTTGGCCATGATGCCCAAGGCTTCGCTCAAGGTTTTGGCCTTCTTGTACGGGCGATCGGCAGCGGTCAGCGCTTCGAAAATATCGGCAATCGCCATCATGCGCGCCTGCAGGCTCATCTCTTCACGCTTCAACCGTTTGGGATAACCGGTGCCGTCCATTTTCTCGTGATGGCCACCGGCGATTTCCGCGACGTTGTTGAGGTGCTCGGGAAAGGGCAGGCGGCTGAGCATGAGGATCGTCTGCACCATGTGGTGATTAATGATGTAACGCTCTTCGCGAGTCAGCGTGCCTCGGCTAATGCTCAGGTTGTAGAGCTCGCCCCGGTTGTATTTGTAGTGCGGTACGTCGAGCTTGAAACCCCACGGATTGTCATCCGGGATCAGTTCGCTTTCGGCGCGTTCGAACAGATGCTCGGGTTTGTCTGTCAGCAATGGCTCGCTGACGGGCAGCGTCGGCGCTGGCGTTCGATCCTGGCGGCGGTTCTCTTCCCATGAAACCCCGAGCCGATCATCCAGGGTTCGAGTCCACGTGCGTGAAGCAATGCTGCGCAAGCGTTGCAGATCGGCATCGGCCATGGCTTCGCCGCCCAGATTGCAGCGGGCGATGAACACGAAATCATCGTCCAGTCCCGCCAGAATGGAGTTGCGCAATTCGGCCAGATGGTGCTCGTCACCCCCTTGGGCAATGGCCTGCCAATAATTGATCCAGGCATCGCGCTTGAGCACCTCGAAGCGCATGCGGATCTCGTGGATGCGGTCGTTCAGGGTTTCAAGTTTGGTGGCTTTGTCGACCACGTATTCAGGGGTGGTGACTTTGCCGCAGTCGTGCAGCCACGCCGCGATGTGCAGGGCTTCCCACTCGTCTTCCGTAGGTTGATAGCCGCGAAAGGCCGGCTCCTGACTGGCGGCTGCAGCCTGGGCGATCATCAATGTCAACGCCGGTACCCGCTGACAGTGCCCGCCGGTGTAGGGGCTTTTGGCATCGATCGCGCCAGCCAGCAGTTGTATGAAAGAATCCAGCAGCTGTTTCTGTCTGGCTTGCAGGCGCTGGCTTTCAATACTCGCCGCCGCCGCACCGGACACCGCCTGGAGAAATGCAATACGGTCCGGTCGCAGCTTTTCCAGGTCGTGTTGTGTGCCGCTGTCGGCCAGCAACAGGATCAACAGGCCCACGGTTTCGTTATGCCGGTTGTGTAGCCGGATACCGATCAAATGAACCCGTGGGCTGTCCAGCGCAAGCATCACCTTTTGCAGGTCGGCGGCGCTTTCGAAACTCAGGCTGGTGACGACATTGTCGGTGTTCGACAACTGCTGCAACCACTGAGGGCTCTGTGGGTTGCGGAGTTCGTAGCCTTGAATCCCGAACGCAGGTAATGCCTGGGCGGTCTCGTTGATCACCAGCCCGTGAGGCTCCATGCGGTCGCTATCCTGTTCGCGCAGGTAAATCAGGCCTGCCTGGGCCTGCCCGATTTTCACTGTTTCGAACAACACCCGCTGCAGCAACGGTGCGAAACGGGTCTCGGCACTCAGGCTGTCAGTGATCTGGAAAAAGCTCGCCAGAGTGTCCTTCATGAGTGCCATCGACACGCTCAGTTGGTCGACCTCCAGCACTGGCGATCGTCGGCTGACAGGAAAGTTGAAATTGAAACTACGGATCGCATCGGCTTCCTGCACCAGTGCGCGCAGGGGTTTGACCAGAACTCTGGAAGTGAGCCACCCCAGCGGCAGGCACAACAGCAACGTCGCCAGAGTAATCAGCGCCCCTTGCCTGCGCATGCGGTAGGCATCGACAAGCAATTCATCTTCCGGCACCAACAGCGCCAGCTGCAATCCTTCAGGCCCACCTTCCTTCATGCTGCTGCGGGCGACAATCCATTGGCGACCCGCGACGTCCAGGCGATTACCTTCAGTGGGCCGAGCGAGCAGGGCACCGAGTGCCGGATTCAAATCGGCTGCCTTGACCAAACGTACGGTCTGCTCGTCAACGATCAGCCTGGTGCTGTCGGGATAGGCAACGGCATTACCCTTGCCATCGAACAGGACGATTTCGGTATGCGGGGTCACCACATGTTTGGCCAGCGTCGCCGACAGTTCGGCGAGGGTGAGGTCGGCGCCCATCACGGCGTTCGCGCCGCTGCGGCGGGCCAAGGTAGTGCCAACATCGTGAGTGGAGAAAAACACATAGGGTTCGGTGGTGATTTGGTCCTCATTGCTGCGGGCGCTGCTAAACCAGGCACGTGTGCGCGGATCGAAGGTTTCGTCGGGATTATCCTCGCGGTCGATGAGTGCCAGGTGCTGATCAAAAAACAAAGACTGGGACCGCACCTTTCCACCGTCGGTCGGGTGCTCGATGCTCCAGACTTGATAGGCCGCCGTTTCCGGGGCCTTGGTGAGTGCTTTCACGGCCGGGATGCGCAGGGGACGCACCATGAAAAAGTCGCCATTGCCGTAACCCAGATACAGCGAGGCCAGGTTGGGATTGTCTTTTAGAGATTGGCTAAAGGGCTTCAGCAGCGCGAGCCGTTGCTCCAGTGCCGACGCTTCGGTAGCCGGGTTGTCCACCAACAAGCTCAACAGGTGGCGGATCGGTTCATAGGTGCCTTGCAAATCCAGCCGGACATCCTGCTCGATCCGGTTGAAGAGTTTTTCGCTGCTGGACAGGATGATTTGCGTAGTTTGCCGGTAATTGAAAATGCCCAACACCAAGCTCGTGAGCAGCAACAGGAAGGTAAACATCACGCTGATATGAACGTGCAACGGAAACCGGCGTTGATCTGCGCGCAGTGGGCTTGGCATACCGGGGTCTCTCCATGAGGGTAAACACACTGCTCAACGTTCAAGCATAGTTAATGCTCCCTCGTTTTGCTTCTGTCGTTGTGCCCTATTTGTTGTTGCAAGGCTTGCTCCAGTTCGAGCATGGCGCGCTCGATGGCTTTGGTGCAGTTGGCGACGTTTTCGTGGTGGAAGACTTCTTGGCAGGCAATTTCGAGCGCCTCGCAGCTGTCAATCAATCGACACGCATGGACGATCCGGGCCGCCCCCTTGATTTTGTGGGCGACGTCCAGGAAAGGCTGGCGGTCCTTGCACTGGGACAGCGACCGCAATTGCTCACGGTCCAGACGATTGCTGTTCAGCAGCTCGGACAACAAGCGATGATCCAGCTTCGGATTACCACCGGTGAGCAGTTGCAGGCCTTCGAGGCTGAACGCCGGGACGCGGGCAATCGGCTTGATGCGTTCAATCCACTGCTTCAAGGCCGTCAGACTGAGGGGTTTGAACAGGCAGTCGTCCATCCCGGCCTGTTTGCAGCGTTGTATTTCTTCCGGCTGAGCATTGGCGGTAAAACCCAGCAGAGTGCAGACCGCGCGGGGATGTTGCTGTTCGTGTAGACGAATTGACCGGGCCAGTTCATAGCCGTTCATGATCGGCATGTTGCAATCAACAATGACCAGATCGAACAGCCCGTGCTTCCATGCCTCGAATCCGGCCTCGCCCTCTGCTGCTGCGCTGTAGTGGTGCCCCAAAAACTCCAGTTGCTGACACATGAGCAAACGATTGGCCGGGTGATCGTCGACCACCAGGACGTTCAATGGGGTTGAGGCGGGCTGAACAGGCGCTTCGGCAGTTTTCGGCATCAGCTCTGGTGGCAATGTCGCCAGATGCAGCGATATTTCGACTTGAGTGCCGACACCGGGCTGGCTGCGTAATTGCAGGCTGCCGCCCATCATCTCGCACAGCGTGCGACTGATCACCAGGCCCAACCCGGCACCCCCTCGGCTCGACTGCGCGCGATGGGTCGCCTGAGCGAATGGCTCGAACAGACGCTGTTGATCCTGCTCGCTGATCCCCGTTCCGCTGTCCTTGACCTGCACGCGCAGCAAGACCCGCTCGGGCTCGTCAGTAGCCTGTAACTCAACCACAATCCAGACCTGACCCTGTTCGGTAAACTTGATGGCGTTGCTGACCAGATTGGACAACACCTGCTTGAAGCGCATCGGGTCCAACAGCACATCGTTTGGCGGTTGTGCAGGACTGAAGTCCAGCAACAGGCGGAGGTTTTTCTGTCGGGCCAGGCCGTCGAAGATTCTGACCACCGAAGCCACCGTTTCTCCCAGGTTGACGCGCTCCGGGTTCAGGCTCAGATGCCCGGATTCAATGCGCGCAATATCGAGAATGTCGCCGATCAGCTCCAGCAGGTCTTTCGCCGAATGGTAGGCGACGTCAATGGCGGTGCGGTCTGGATGAGCCGGCTCGATACGTTTGAGGGTCAGTTCCAGCATGCCGATGATTGCGATATACGGTGCAACTTTAGGATTTTATAAACCCATCTAGTTAGGTTTATAGGCGCTCCTCCGCGAGATGTGAGAGAACGACAGCGTTTTTCCCTGTGACTGCCAAAGTTGGGAGTGGTTAGTCTGTAGTTAATCCGCTACATATTGTGTTGTATTAGCTACACAATGTATTGATGCAATCCCTACTATACTTATTTATTAGTAACTAACATATATACGACATGCTCATACATAATTGAGACCAAAGGGATTGACAACTAACGGAAGTGCGTTACAATTAGACAAAGGCAAAGAGATTTTTCAGCTTTATTTTCATATGGCGAGTTAGCTCCCCACTCATTAACCTCCAGCCTGTGAGTGGCGATTCAGGTAGTCCGTTGGTGTTAACAAGACTGGCCCAGTGCTTCAGGCATTGGTTGGCCTTTTTTGTTGCGTCCGCGAAGTTATCATCCAGTTCAAACCCAAACCCAAAGGCCATCTGGCCCACCTATTTAAAAAGGAGGATTCACCGTGTCCGTCGTAATGAGGATTTGTTCCATCTGTCTCTGTTCATACCCATCGCAAAGGGTGTCGACAGTTTGCAGCTCCAGTTGCCGTAACAAGCAACACAGGCAAAAAGCCAAGCAACACCAACAGGCGATTCCGCCAATCACAGCCGCTGTCTACCGATACTCAAGGCATCAGTAGGCAAGGCACAGGTAAGAGTTCAGGACTTGTTTCTGCTCGTGCCCGAAGTCGCCCACAGCATCAACCGCCAAGCACGTTAACAATCTATCGCAAAGGCGCCACTGGTACACGAATCCCATCGGCACATATCGCTACAGGCCACGTAATTAAAGGCTTGCAGGGCATTTGCTGTCTCGCAAAACATAAAATCCAATCAGTCTAGAGGTGTCTCAGATGAACAAAATCCTAGTTTGTGCGTGTTGCTCACGCATTTTCACCAACAAGAAACGTCAATGGTTTTGCAGTTCAAATTGCAGAACAACAACCAAGGCGACAACGCCACAACAATCTACCGTGAATGGAGAAATTTATGAGTGCAGTACAAACAGCCCTAGCGGCGATTGATAAACCAACAGATCGGAGACTACGTTGTCCCTCTTGTGGCAAACAGTTTCGTCCTTCTCGATCCAATCAAAGATTTTGCGATCCTAAATGCAAACAAAAGGTGGCGGATGCCAAACGTAAAGTTGACCAAGACTCCAAAAGCCTGAAAATCCCATTCTGCCAAGCCTTGGGACGTGCAGTTCTAAGTGCAGGAACAACAGAGGTGTTCTTCGGGATGACGTATTCAGAGCTTGAAGACTTACTCGCCATCACTCGACTCACACAGAGCCGTAAGGGTTATGACCTTAGCCACATTGCCCCAGTTGCTGGAGCTTCCAGTGTTGGACTCTTCAAGGCTGAGAACCTCGTGTCGCTTCCAGCATCATTCAATCGAAGTCACGGAAATGCGCATTTTGGATATGGTGTATCGAGAGCCCGCAAGTTACTGAATCCAGCTAACAACGTACCCAAATCGACAACCCGTGCTCGGGCTACCAAGCTAGCAATCGACTCCATTGGCAGAGATATGGTGCTCAAGCTCATCAAGGATCACAAACTAGTACCATCCCAGAAGACTCAACTAGTGGACTGGATCACCAATAATTACCAATCCATGAACCCGGTGCATTGCCTGGCTCTCCCTGTGATCTTGGGATTGGACTCGAACCTGACTGGTAAGCAGCTCAATATCATCAAGGTATCGATGCAGGGTAAGCGGCCTAAAGGTGGCATGACGATGTACGGAGGTGGGTACGAGCCACCAGAGGATCGATTTGCACTCTGTTCAGAGCTGGAACGCTGTTCGAAGTACCGCCCCGAACTTGGCCCCTATGCCCATGCTTTGGCTGGTGCTTTGATGACGCAGGTGGAATTCGACACCAACCTCTTTTCCAGTGAGCACACAGATTTGATCTGCCGTGTGCTTAGTGGAATGGACGTTGCCAACCTAACCCATGAGCTGGAGCTGATGATCTCAGGTAACACGGTGCATGGCTGGTTTGTTGGGCGTGGTGCTTCTGAGGTGCATCACCTTGGTGACTGCGCTTCATATACTCTGATGAGTGGACAAACCCCAAGGCCAATTCGACTGGTATCACTTGCCGCGTACAAGAGTAGATTCCCAGCGCCAGCGGTGGTGAGGGAGCCGGTTGTGCTGGAGGTGTCCAACTTCGAATCCTTCAACGCCATTGTGCCCGGTGCGGTAGTTGTTCCAATCCAGATCACTCACCGCGATCCCTACGACAACTATTCCACACCCTTCTAAATCGAGCCCTGCCAACAATGGCGGGGCTTTCTCGTAAGTGCTCCTTCTATGGGTTGCAGTGGAGCGCCATCGGGGCACTTTTAGCAGGAGGAATACCCTGTTTGAGAACCTGCTTGGAACCCCCCCAAAAACCCCCAAAAACCTGAGGTTACTGCGCCACCTTCCAGACAGAACCCCAATGAATGCTAGGCCAAAAGGGTGTTTTACCAAGCAAACCGCTTTCTCACCGCCGAGTGAAACTTTTTGTATTATATTTGTAATATTTTGTGTGTGCGATGGACGGTAGCCAGCAGGAGTGCAGGCGAATCCTCTGTTGAATTTCAAACGAACCACACCCGGCTTCGATTTGGTCTCGCACTCTCAAGTACCAGTGATAGACGGTGAAGGTATATGTGCCAACTAGATAACCATTGGTCGTTAAATTCGTGTTAGATAAGGTATACATCAGGCACCACACTTGTGATGTGTTCAAAGTGGGGAAATCTGGTCGAATCGATCCCTGTGGCCGTGTCATTAAATTGCTTGTACCACTTCATGTGACACAGTACAATGTGACACACCCAACGTGACACACACAAGGAGAATGACATTGTTTATACGCGCCTACCTTCGAGCTTCGACTTCTGAGCAGAATGCAAATCGGGCAAAGGAAAGCTTGATCAAGTTTGCCGCTGACCACAGCCACAAGATCGCTGCCTTCTACGTCGAGAACGAGTCAGGGACCAAATTGGATCGTCCTGAGCTGTTCCGTCTGCTGGACGATAGCCACCAAGGTGACGTGCTGCTAATCGAAGGTGTTGATCGTTTGTCTCGCCTCACTGCTGAAGACTGGGAAACCTTGAAGACGATCATCGCTCAGAAAAAGGTAACGATAGTATCGCTGGACTTGACAACCTCCCACGCTGCCTTGACCCCATCAAAGGACATGTCAGACTTCACAAAGGGAATGATTGCTGCGGTCAATGGGATGTTGCTCGACATGTTAGCCGTGGTCGCCCGTAAGGATTATGAGGATCGTCGCCGTCGTCAGGCAGAGGGTATTGTCGCTGCTCAAGCAGATGGCAATTACAGAGGTCGCTCAGTGGACACAGAGTTACGTGGTCGCATTGCCGAGCTACTCAAAGATGGTAAGAGCATTCGTACCATCGCCTCCCTGCTCCAGTGCTCGACTACCACAGTGCAGCGTGTAAAGGCTCAAGCGTAACTCCGCCACCATGGGAGCCATTGCGCTCCCGCCTTCGATACGATCCTGGCCCGTTAGCTTAAGAGGCGCCAATTTTATTTCTCGAAAGCTCAGCTTTATAGTCGCCGGGAGTACTGCCTGCTTAGCGACGCGGATAGGTCGGACGTTTTCCAGAATGACCCCACCCCCTTCCTTCAGAAAGCGGTCCAAAAAATTTGGGCGATTTGGGAAACCTCACAGGAAAATATCCCAATGACATTAAATCCAATCGAATCTCTGGAACGGCCCTTATGCTAACGAATGCTTACGGATAGCCGGACGCCATAGCCATTTGAGCGGACGCCAGTCAGTAGCTCACTATCTAGTTAGATTCAATCGGCGTAAGCTCGTGAAAAAAATATGATTAGGAAGTAAATTGAAGAATCTGATTGTCTCCTTCGTTCTTCTCATGACCCTCACGCCCCTCATCGTCATAGCTGCACCATCACCACCCACCGCCGAGCAGTATTGCCACGATCTAATAATCGTAATCATTGCCAACCACCATTTGAGAAAAGTGGAGCTATTGGCTGACTCCAGTACATTCGCAACCGAGACACTAGTGCTTTGCACGTATAAGGCAGTCATACCTGAGCCGTTCTTTGATCGACCAGCAATGGTGACAGCCACTGTCAACATAACGAATAGCAAGTATGAGCTGAATATCAATTGACACTGTGCAAGGTGGAAGCACACAGAATAAGCTCCCTAATGAGCGGGGTTTGGTTTCACTCAGAAGCAACCCAATGGCATCAAATCCAATTGAGTAGAGCAAAGCAGTAGAGCCAGCCAGCTCCACCTACTAAAGCCACAAAAGCGAAGGACATCGTTATCAGATGAGTCCACATTGCACCTATCTCCATTAGCCACTGAGCGGCGGTGCGAGGGCGATAGCAATAACCAGACCACACGTAGCTGAGGCCGGTTTGAGCCTGTAGTTACGGGTACTACACCAAGTAATGAGTTTGGTTCTCAGCTCATCGGCTCAGACGAAAACGGGTGCATGCCCGAGCCTGCCACCAAAAAATCCCCATGAATGGGGGTACAAATATTCGCCCAAACGTCTTGCAGCCCAGAAACATTTCTCAGAGCTCAACTACATTTGATTGGTAAGCCAAACGGAGAAGCTCATGAAGTGCTTGATCTGTGGTGAGCCAGCACTGGGCGTAAAGAGTGAAGGTGACTATCAGGAAAGAGCCTGTCCGAAATGTGGGCGATATCGAATATCTACACCGGCACTAAAGCTGATGAAAGCTCACGGGTGGCGCTTTGATGTTGAGCTGGCCCGGCGATGGCTTGCACAACAGCAAGGTTCAGAAGCGATTCCAACAATCGACTCGAACCAAGCAGGTCGCCTGATTGACGTTTAAGGTGACGCGCCAGATTTGCGGTACTTACCCTTCAGGCCACTCGAGCCATCAGCATCTGCCAGAGCCGTTGCAACGTCCACAGATAGCGTTACAGCGTGTGGGCTACCCAGTGGCTCACACAGGCTTCAGTACATCCACAACCAACCCTGTTGCAACATCAATGAACGTTTCGCCATTCCATTGCAGCTCCTGCCTCACCAACTCACCAGACTCATAACGCGCTTCTTGTTCGAGGAATGCAGCGTACTCAGTTTTTTGAACCTTGGAATCTTGGTTAGTCAGTTCAATCACATCCTCATCGTTCTGTAACACCTTGTACGTGCCGTTAACCCGGTTCGCCCCTAAATATTTATATTCCTGTTGCTTATAATCATTGAAAATACTCGCTTCATTCACAGTGATCGTTCTGTCATCAACCATCATTGTGTAGCCAACACCCTGTAGCAGGGCGTTCAGCTTCACAGGGTCATCATCAAGCAACCTTTCTTCTTCATCCATCATATCGACAAGGGTTACAGGAGCAGGGGTCGCTTTCAACAATGCCAATTCTTGTTCCAATTTCCCAATCTGATTTATCACTTTATCCAGCTCAGCAGTGATTGACGCTGCATCACCATACCTGACCAACAGTGCGACGGCGTTGGCCTCCTGCTTACGAAACTCTGTAATCTCACCCTCAATTTCTATCTGTCTTTTCTCGCTGACTGTGAGGTTCTGACTTTGTGCTGCTCGTATCAATGCAGCATGAGCGGTTTGGTGACGAATGTAATCAAAGACTGCATATGGAATGGAACGGCTATTTTTACAACCATCCACACCATCACCAAACCTGTGACGGGTAACACACAGCATTGTGGGAGCGCCTTTCCCACCAACACAGTAGTTCTTTCCACACCTTGCACACTTTACGATTCCAGCCAGCAGATGCTTTGACCACGCTGATGCGGGTTTCGCACTGTCGTTGATTCGCTTCTGTACCCTGAACCAGAGTTCTTTACTGACAACAGCGGGCCACACATCCTCAATGTCATTCCATCGTCCAACGGCAACAGGATTTCTGATCCAGCGGTGAAAGGTCGAAGGACTGATTGTTTCGAATTCTGGGTGCTGACCTTTGAGCCTTGCAAGGATTCGACGCTCACCTATACCAGCAGCGTAGTCTTCAAAGACCTGGGTCACGAAAGGGGCGATGTCATCTCGCAATTTTCCATCACGAATCCAAAGCGGCATACGACGTGTTGCACCTAACCCAGCAGCGGCCTTTTCTCGCTTTGCCTTGTATGCAGCTTTCAGCCGACGACTCAGAGCGTCACTGTATTGGTGTGCCTGCTGAACTTTGGCGACTAGTAAGAACAGATGGTTGCTGTTCACTGATGCTCTGTCGTAGGTGATACCGTCATCCAGTGTCACAAGATCAACACCAGCATTCACAATACGAGAGAGCAGCGGGAGCATTTCCATTGGCTCCATTCGTCCAGCCCGGTCGATTGCTTCAATCAGGATTACGGAGCCTTTCGGGATCGTACCGTCTTCGATTGCTGCCAGCAGACGACCAAAAGCGTTGTCGAGGTGCGCACCACTGAAGCCAGATTTCCCAAGGTCGTGATAGCTGGCCTCATCGCTTAGGGCGTAATCAGGGTGAGCCAACAGCCACTTACTCACCATGTCGTTCTGGCGTTTGAGGCTGTTGCCATGACGTTGTTTGAGGCTCGAAAATCTCACGTAAGAAAATGCTAACTTCTGCACTGCTGCCGCTCCTGATGTGGCTCCACCAAATCATAACACTGTGCCGATGATTGCGTTCATCGGGGTGCGGATCTCATGACTCATGGTCGCCAGAAAAGTACTTTTGGCTCTGTTCGCCTCATCCGCACGTTCCTTGGCCTCTCGAAGATCTTCGAAAAGTTGTCGCCGTTCGCTGATGTCGATCCAGCCGCCGATGATGCCCTGCACTTCACCGCTCGAGTCCCGGTAAGGTAGAACCCAGTGATAAATCGTCAGCGTGCGACTGCCGATTTGCAGGGTGCGGTCGAGAATCAACGGTGTACCCTCACTCACGACGCGCTGATAGTCAGCCTGATATTCCTGAGCCTCGAACGCATTGCTCATGCTGCCATGAATGACACTTTTGCCGATGACGTCTTCGTATTTTGTACTGAAGGCTTCCAGGTAACTGTCATTGCAGCTTTGCAGCAATCCCTGCCGATCACGCACGTAGATTGGATGGGGCGTGCCATTGACCAGGGATCGCATGAACTCAAGTTGATCATTCAGCGCGCGTTCGGCCGCTTGACGCTGTTTTATCTGCCGACGCATGTAAGCGTTCCAGGCAACAGACATCAGCAATAGCACACCCGCAGCGAATACCACCTGATAGAACACCCGGTGATAGCTGCGCCAGGTGTTTTGCGCATTCGACGAGTATCCCCGCCAGCGGCTGTTGATAATGCCCAACTCCTGCGGGGTAATACTCAGCAATGCCTTGTCGACTATGGCGCTCAGTTCTTTGGCATCACGCCCTGTTGCGAGTGAGAACGCAGCCTGCTGCGTGCCAAGGGTGGAACTGATCTGAAGGGGCTGCTCGAAGATTCTGGTCGAGATGAAGTAGTTGGCGATCACCAGCGAGTTTACGGCGCCTTCAGCCTTGCCCTCTGCAACTAGCTGCACGGCACTGAAGGTGTCCGGGGTTTCGATCAGATTGACGTGCGGGAACTCCCGACGCAGGTAATCCACCATCGGATTGCCTTGGGCAATCGTCAAGCGCTTGCCCGCAAACTGCGTGAGATCAATCGGGTTATCGGGCACTTTGCGCGTCAGCAACACAAAGGAGTTTTCCAGATACGGGCGGCTGAAGTTCAGTCGCGTTTCACGTAGTGCGCTGGGTAGCAGGGCGCCAATCAAGTCGGCCTGATGATGACTGATTCGCTCGATCATTTCGTCATCGCTTCGGCTGCGCTGGATCTCGAAGCGCAGGCCGGTGCGTAATCTGATCAGATCAAGCAGGTCGGCAGTAACACCCCGAAAGTTTCCGTCGTCATCGAAAAACGTCAGCGGGGCAAACGCCTCATTGACCACTACGCGAACCAGCGGATGTTGCGCCAGCCAACGTTCTTCGCGACTGGTCAATTGCAGCTTGTGATCGGTGAGCAGGATGTCACTGCCTGCACTCCAGCGTTTGGCGATATTTTCTCGCTCGCTGGTGGGGGTGGCACTCAGTATCGCGTTGATGATCCCCAGCAGTTGCGGGTTGTTCTGATGTACGGCAAAGCTGAAGCCGTGGGCTTCATGTTTACCGAAGTTGGCCATCCGGACGTTGTTCAGGTAACCCTTGTTGATCAGGTAATGGGTTGAAATGGTGTCGCCGAGAAAGACATCCGCCTGGTCGAATGCGACAGCGTTGATCGCATTCTGGTACGACGGGAAGGTTGAGATAATTGCCTTTGGATACAGGGTTTTGACTTCTTCCATTGGCAAGTAGTGATACACCATGCTCAGCCGCAACCCGGCAAGGCCATCGGACAGGGATCGGGTTTCTCCTTCCCGTGTCACCAGTACCGGTTGGTCCACGGCGTAAGGAGTGGAAAGTACAAGGTCGGCATTGCGTGCTTCGAACCCATTGGCGCTGCCAAGCATATCTATGTCACCGTTTTCCAGCGCCTCGATCGCGTTGTCTCGGGACGCGTAGCGCTGAACCTTGATGGGCAGGCCGGTGGCCTTGCCAAGTATGCCCGCGTAATCGGCTGTGAAGCCTTCATAGTCGCTGCTGCTATTGGTCAGGTCGAAAGGCGGGTAATCGGGGGCTGAAGTGCCCAGAATGAGTTCACGTTTGTTGTTCAGCCATTGTCGTTGTGATTTATCCAGTTGGACTTCCATGTGACCGACCATTGAGCGACTGAGCAGGGTGTAATGCTCGCTGGCGGAGTGTGTCGCAGACACTGCGGTGCTCAGACATAAGCCAGCAGCTATCAGTATTAGATAATCCTTTAAACGACTGGTCATCCGGACTCTCACACTAAGGCGTTGCGTTTAGCCATATCGATGAGTTCTACCAGTGATCTGGCCTTGAGTTTTTGCATCAACCGCTTTTTATAGGTGCTGACTGTCTTGTTGCTGAGGAACATGCCCTTGGCAATTTCCTTGTTGGTACGGCCTTGTGCAAACAGTTGCAACACCATCAACTCCCTGTCGTTGACTGCCTTGAACAGTTCCAGGTCGGCGTATCGTGTGTCATCGCTACGGACCGGGTTCAATGCCTGGCTGGGGAAATAGTTGTAGCCTGAAAGCACCGCCTTGATTGCACTCACCAGTTCACTGAGGTCTTCCTGTTTGCAGACATAGCCCGACGCGCCGGACTGCATGCAGCGAATACCGAACAATGTCGGGCACTGAGCCGTTAATACCAGGGTTTTTAACGGGGTACACATAGCGTTGAAACGGGAGAGAACTTCTAGGCCATCCAGTTTGGGAATACTGATGTCGAGAATGACCAGGTCCGGCATGCATTCGCGAACCATCTGCATGGCGTCGACCCCATTATCAGTTTCACCGACAACTTTATAACCCTCATGTTCGAGCAACATTCGGACGGCAAGGCGGATAACGGGGTGATCGTCGACAATAAAAACGGAGTTCATAATCAGATCCCATGCGAGCTCAAATAAAGCGCGCACCTTAGCTCAGATAGTTGAGGTGGCGCATGAACTGACAGGCAGATAGCAGTGATATAGGAAAGATCCTACAGCCGAAGAGGAATCGGACTACGATCCAACTAGGTTTTGAATGAGGATCAATAAAAGTGTTGTATTAAGTGGAAGGGTGAATGTGGTGTTTTTTTAGATAGGTTGTTTGTGTGCCAAGTGTGTTTTTTAGTGCTTTGTTTTTGTAGCGAAACCCGGGTCAACAGGTTTCTAAAGTCTGATTGTTTCAAGGGTTTAACCAAGTAACCCGCAAAGGGTCGATTGTGCTCCTCGGAAGTTTTTTTAAGTTAGTCCAGTTACCCCAGGAGGTGATTGTTGCGTGACCAGTGGGAGCTACCGATCAGTCGACTCTGCACAAGATGTAGGGCGATTCTGTTGGCGCTGAAGTGCGAATCCACTATCGACCCGCTCCTCAGACGATCTGAACAGCGGGTCGGGTATTTATCCGCTTGAACGACCGGTCATTTCCAGGGCCATTTCGCTGGCGTAGCTGTCGGTCATGCCAGCGATGAAGTCGATCATGCGCAGGAATGAAGTGTGCAAAGGACCGTGAGGATCGGGCGCACTGTTGCCCAGCAGGTCAAGGATGCGGCGACTTTTGAACGACGGCGTTCGACCATTGTGTTGTTCCAGTGCCGCCCCGCAGAAAGCGTTCAGAAGAATCTCCAGCGTGGTGTAGGCGCCGATTTCATGCAGTGTCTTGCGTTTGTCCTGGAAGATTTTCTTTCTGGCCATGTCTTTGGCGTTCAAGACGCAGCGCTTGGCCGGGCCATGCATGTGCTCCACCAAGTCGCCAGGTAGCGTGCCGGCCAGCAGGGCGTCCTGTTGTTCGACGAAAGCGCGAGCCGCGGCATTGGTCAGGTGTTCGATGGCGTTTCCTCGCAGAATGGCCAGTTTGCGTCGACGCGAATCCAGTGGGCCCAGCTGTCGATAGGTTTGTGGAAGATCGTCGCCCACCAGGTTGAGCAGCAAAGACTCAACTTCGGCGTACTCCAGCAACTCCATTTCCAGACCGTCTTCCAGGTCGATCAGCGCGTAGCAGATGTCATCGGCGGCTTCCATCAGATACACCAATGGATGGCGCGCCCAGAGTTGCTCCTCCAGCTGTGGCAAGCCGAGTTTATGGGCGATCTGTTCCAGCAACGGCAGTTCGCTCTGATAACAGCCGAACTTGTGTTTCTTGTAGCCCAGTGAGTCAGCGTGCTTCGCTGTCCACGGATACTTCAAGTACGTACCCAGCGTGGCATACGTCAGCCGCGTGCCACCGTCGAACTGATGGTATTCAAGCTGAGTGAGCACGCGAAAACCTTGGGCGTTGCCTTCGAAATTCAGGAAGTCATTACGCTCGACTGCGCTCATGTCATCCAGCCAGCCACGGCCAGCGGCCTGCTGAAACCAGTGACGGATGGCGTCTTCGCCGGAGTGACCGAAAGGCGGATTGCCGATGTCATGGGCCAGGCATGCCGACTGCACCACCATCCCCAGATCACTCGGATCGCACCAGTCGGGCAGGGCGTCGCGAATGGTTTCACCGACACGCATGCCCAGCGAGCGGCCGACACAGCTGACTTCCAGCGAGTGGGTCAGGCGCGTGTGGATGTGATCGTTGCTGGTGACTGGATGGACTTGGGTCTTGCGTCCCAGCCGGCGAAAAGCGCCTGAAAAAATAATGCGGTCATGGTCTTTGTGAAAAGGGCTGCGACCGAGTTCCTCTGGACTGTGCAGAGGTTTTCCAAGGCGTTCGCGGGTAAGCAGGGTTTGCCAATCCAAGGCTGGTCTCTCCGTCAGGTGACTGATCTTCTAGCCTAGATCCCGGCGGGGTCAATGTCGATGAGCAGCAGCTGCTCACCATTGTCGAAAAATTGCCCGGCGGTGAGACAAGTCTTGTTTGTGTGATCGCGTGATCACCGGTCAGGCACACAGGATTGAACCCCTCGATAAAGAGGTTCATCCCGTTTGTTTGGCACTTCAGTGTTTAGGTGAATTGCTTTGCAGGACCAGTTTGATCAAGGGCCCGAGGCTGGTGCCCAGACGAACCAGGCGAGTCAGGCTGCTGACGCCACCGTTCCTGGTACTTTTCCCGGTCAAAAAGCCCAGCAAGGTCACCGCTGCCACGCCCCAGAGCGGGGCATGCTTGATGCCAAAGTTGCTCTGGAAGTCTTGTGACATCCCACGTATCCGCTGCAAAGGCAGCAGCAGTTCTCTGGATTCATGGCGAATTTCCTGACGGTGCATTTCCATGCGCAGGCGAATCAGTGCCTTGCGCATTTCCGTGCGCGAGCTGTTGTGCGGCAGTTCAGGCAGGCTCATGGCAGCAGGCGCTCCCGATCATTGGCCAATTCTTCCAGGGTGCCATGGAAGGGCGAGGACTCATCGAAAACCGCCGCTTTCAAACGGAACGCACAGAATAGGGAGGCAAGGGCATAGAACACGCAGAGCCCGATGATGGCGGGCAGGCGATAGGTGTCCCAAAACACAATCAACACCAGTCCCGATAACCCCACCAGCAGCAGCAATCCAAAGACCAGTGCCAGGCCTGCAAATAACAGCAGGCTTACAGTGCGTGCTTTTTGTTCCTGCAACTCGATGCCGAACAGTTCGACATGGCTATGCAACAGTCCGAGAAACGCGGCCCCCAGGCGCCGCGATGAAGCGCTTGTGCCCGTCGCAGACGAGCTGGATTCACCGATAGACATATCAGCGCCGAGAAGCCAGCAGGCCAATGAGGAAACCTACTCCGGCGGCAATCCCGACCGATTGCCATGGGTTGGCCTGAACGTAATCCTCGGTAGCGGTGACGGCGGCCTGACCGCGCTCGCGTAATGAGTCTTCGGTCAGCTTCAAGGTTTCCCGGGCACGCAGCAGGCTGTCGTGGATCTGGGTACGCAACTCATCCGCCTGATCGCCGGCGAGAGTGGCGGTGTGTTCCAGCAACCGTTCGGTGTCGCTGACCAGTGTTTGAAAATCGTTCATCAGGATTTCTTGAGCAGTCTTTGCCTTGATGCTGGCCATGGGTGGATCTCCGTATTGGCTTCTGATGGGTTCGAGTATGAGCCTTGCGTGAAGGTTCAGTACAAATGACTGGTACAACTTTTGCTGTGTCGTGGTGCGCTTGCCGGCGTTGCTGCGCTGTAGTCGGGCGTAATTTCAGTAAACCTCGACCCAAACAGTAAAACTCGCGCGTCATTTCGCTTTTTTTGCGCCAAAGCGGTTCATGGGGATCAACGATTCGCTCCGGATAAGCCGCAACGTGGTGCGTAAATCATCTGCGCGAACTGCTTTGGTGCTTTTTCAGTCTTAAGGTCTGCCAATCCATGGAAAATCTGCAAAGTGCTGTGGACAGTCTGGTCCATAGCTCCAACACACTGTTCATCCTGATTGGTGCGGTCATGGTGTTGGCCATGCACGCCGGTTTCGCTTTTCTTGAGGTTGGCACGGTTCGGCAAAAGAACCAGGTCAACGCCTTGTCGAAGATTCTCAGCGACTTCGCCATTTCGACCCTGGCCTACTTCTTTATAGGCTATTGGATTTCCTATGGAGTCAGCTTTCTGCAACCGGCCGCGGTGATCAATGCCGACCATGGTTACGGGCTGGTGAAGTTCTTCTTTTTGCTGACCTTTGCCGCGGCCATTCCGGCGATCATATCCGGCGGCATCGCCGAACGCGCCAGATTTGTCCCGCAGTTGTGCGCGACCGCGCTGATCGTGGCGTTCATCTATCCCTTTTTCGAGGGGATGATCTGGAATGGAAATTTTGGTTTGCAATCGTGGTTGTTGGCGCGCTTCGGTGCCAGCTTCCATGATTTTGCAGGTTCCATAGTGGTCCATGCCATGGGTGGCTGGTTGGCGCTCGCGGCAGTATTGTTGCTCGGGCCACGACAAGGGCGCTATCGCGACGGTCGCCTGGTGGCGTTTGCACCGTCGAGCATTCCCTTTCTCGCGTTGGGCTCGTGGATTCTGATAGTCGGCTGGTTTGGCTTCAACGTCATGAGCGCCCAGACCTTGCAAGGCGTGAGCGGTCTGGTGGCGGTGAATTCGCTGATGGCCATGGTCGGCGGAACCATGGCGGCACTGATCGTGGGGCGCAACGACCCAGGCTTTCTGCATAACGGCCCTTTGGCCGGGCTTGTGGCCATCTGCGCCGGTTCCGACCTGGTGCACCCGGTGGGCGCACTGGTGACCGGCGCCATCGCCGGAGCACTTTTTGTCTGGTGCTTTACCGCGGCGCAGGGCAAATGGCACATCGACGATGTGCTGGGTGTGTGGCCTTTGCACGGTCTGTGTGGTGTGTGGGGTGGCATTGCCTGCGGGATTTTTGGCCAGACGGCCTTGGGCGGCCTGGGTGGAGTGAGTCTGATCAGTCAGTTGATCGGTACTTCTCTGGGAGTGGTCGTGGCGCTGGCCGGTGGTTTTGCGGTGTATGGAACGATCAAGGCGTTCCATGGGCTGCGCCTTAGTCAGGAAGAGGAGTATTACGGCGCGGACCTGTCGGTACACAAGATCGGCGCCGTCAGTCAGGACTGAATCACTTCTCGGCATCTTCGGCCCCGGGATAAAAGTCGTGCAACATCCGGTAGCGATCATGTCGTATCTGATCAGCCCGCTCTTGTACCTGATGGGCGGGCAGTCCCAGCATGATCAGCGCATGGGAGGCGAGCATCAGGCTGGACTCCAGCAGTTCCGGCACGACTTCGTTGGCGCCGGCCTCTTTCAATTCGGTTAACTGGCTGTCGTCCCGGGTACGGACCAGAATCGGCACACGCGAATTGACCCTGCGTGCCTCCTTGAGTATCTCCAGCGCGATGTCGGTCTGATCCACTGCGATCACCAGCAGTTTGGCGCGGGCCAGCCCTACGGCAACCAGTAATTCACCTCGACGCGAGTCCCCGTAATGCACGCAGCTTTCGCTGACGGCCGCTTCCTCGACCCTTACCGCATCGTGGTCCAGCGCAATGTAAGGTTGTTGCTGATGGCGCAGACAACGCCCGATGGACTGACCCACGCGCCCATAACCACAGATGACGACATGCTTGTCCAGGTCCGCGTTAAGTGCGCTGATTTCTTCGAGTTGTGCTTCCTTGTTGGATTTGCGGTGCAGGCGACTTGCGATGGACGGGGCTGCGCGCAGCATCAGCGGCGTGACGAGCATCGAACAGAACGTAGCAGCCAGCAGCAGGCCCCCAAGTTGCGCGGGTATCAGATCGCTTTGTTGCATCTGCGCCATCAGCGCAAAGCAGAATTCACCCCCTTGGGCCAGTGCCAGGCCGCTGCGCCAGGCGGTTTCGCCATCGCTGCCACGCCATTTGACCAGCAACGCCACCACGGTACCTTTGATCAGCAGCAATCCCAATGTCATGGCCAGGATCAGCAGCGCGTGGCTGGCGAACAAATTCAAGTCGATCAGCATGCCGATGCTGACGAAGAACAGGCCGAGCAGAATGTCGCGAAACGGGCGGATATCGGCCTCGACCTGATGCCGGTAATGACTTTCGCCCAGAAGCATGCCGGCGAGAAACGCGCCCAAGGCGGGGGAGAGACCCAGCAGGTGAGTCAGCCAGGCCGTCAGTAGAACAATCACCAGGGCCAGCAGTACGAACAGTTCGGCAGAGCGGGCGGCGGCGACTTCATGGAACAATCTGGGCAACAACCAGCGGCTGACCAGTAACAGACCGACGAACAACACCACGGTCTTCAACAGTGTCAGGGGCAGTGCCCAATACCAGGCCTGATCACTGTTGCCGGCGAACACGGGCACCAGGGTCAGCAGCAATACAGCCACCACGTCCTGAAACAGCAGCACGGCAATGGCATTCTGGCCATGACTGCTGAAAATCTCACCAAGGCTGGTCAGCTCCTTGCTGACAATGGCGGTGGACGACAGCGCCAGACCCGCGCCCAGTAAAAGCGCAGCGGTCATCGGCATCCCGAACATCATCAGCAAAGCACCCAGCAGCAGCCCGCTTGCAAGCACTTGCAAACTGCCAAGACCAAACACTACCCGGCGTAGTGCGATCATTTTCGTCAAGGAGAACTCAAGACCCAGCGAAAACAGCAGGAACACCACGCCTAACTCGGCAAGGTAAGGCAGCCCTTCGCTTTGTTTCACCCAGTTGAAGGCGGTCGGGCCAACCATCAACCCCACGCACAGATAGCCTAGGACCGGGGGTAATCGCAGGCGCTGGAACAGCGCGATGACCAGCAATGATGAAACGAGAATGATCAAGAGATTGGCAAACACAAAAAACTCCGCTGACAGACGCTGGCTACTCAAGCGTAGAAGCAAAAAAAACGTGAGCATTGCTTAAATGGCACAAACGGCGACTGATTTGCATCAGGGTTATACCGCCCGCACTTGTGGTTCATGCGCCAGCGCAGGAGATTCAATGGCTCGACGGCTTTTCGGGGCAGGCCTAGAATAGTCACTTAAATTTTTACGGGTGAGCGCTCATGCTTCCTGAATGTCAGCTGTTTGGCACCCTTGGGTGCCACCTCTGTGAAGTGGCCGAAGCCATGCTGATGGAGTTTGTCGAGCGCGGTCTACTGGTTGAACTGGTCGATATCGCTGTCGATGAATCCTGGTTTGAAGCCTACAGTCTGCGCATTCCGGTCTTGCGGCGAATCGATACCGGCGCGGAGTTGGGTTGGCCATTCAGCGCCGAACAGGTTGTAGCGTTTCTGAGTTAAGTGGTTTTGGCTGCGGCGATGGTCCCGTCTGTCGAACTTTGCGATTGATCCCCTTGGCTTAACCGATGCTCTTCGGATACTGTATGCGCATACAGCTATTCGTGGTGCTGCCTTGCTGTCCCGGGTTTTCGGGTTTGGGCAGGCAGTTCCGGGCAAGAGAGGGATGAATCGTGGTCAATGTCGAACAATTGAAAAACAGCGTGAACCGGATGTCGGTCGATGTTGTGCGCGAGGCTGTCCTCGAATTGCGTCTGGACGGTCTGGTGACCGAGGGCAAAACCCCCTTTAACAAACTGCATTTCAATACCTGTTTCGCCGAAATCGAAGCCTTGTTCCAGCGCGCGGGTTATCACCGGCAGCTGGATGTCGTAGGCTATCAGGGGTTGTTGTACGCACTCTACGATCCCGCTCGCTGGGAAGCCGTGGATGTGTTGCGCTGGCTCAAGGAGTTCACTGAAGCAGCGGCGCGTGCGCCGATTCCGGCTTGAAGATTCTCTACTAGGTTCGACTCGGCCACTGTTGGATAATGCCAACCTGTATTGAGGGTCAGAACTTTCGTATGTCCACTTCATCTTTTTCCGCTGCACACAGCCAGGCCAGCACACTCTACTTGCCGCCAGGTTCGTGGCAGACCGTTATCGATTGCCTGTGCGAACACTTCAGCGCTATCGGTCGTGAACAATGGCTGGACAGAGTGGCTCGCGGTCGGGTGCTCGACGGGCACGGAAGGCCGATCGCAGTTGATCTGCCTTACAAGGAAGGCTTGCGGATTCATTATTTCCGTGAGGTGCCGGACGAAAAGCCGATTCCGGTGATCGAGACGATTCTCTATGCCGACGAGCATCTGGTGGTCGCCGACAAGCCGCATTTTCTGCCGGTGACCCCGGCCGGCGAGTACGTCGAGCAAACGCTGCTGCGCAGGTTGATTCGTCGACTGGATAACCCTCATTTGGTGCCGTTGCATCGGATTGACCGGCATACGGCAGGGCTGGTGCTGTTTTCCGCCAACCCGCAGAGCCGTTCATCGTATCAGTCGTTATTTCCGACTCGACAGATTGAAAAGCGCTATGAGGCTATCGCCGCCGCATTGCCTGAACTGGCCTTTCCATTGGTGCATAAAAGCCGGCTCATCGATGGTGTGCCGTTTTTTCGCATGCAGGAAGTTCCAGGTGTCAGCAATACCGAGACAGCAGTCGAGGTTCGGGAAAAGAACGGAGATCTCTGGCGGTATGCGCTTTACCCGGTGACGGGCAAGAAACATCAATTGCGCGTGCACATGACAGCGCTGGGCGCGAGTATCTGCAACGACCCGTTTTACCCGCAGGTGCTCAAGGACGTTGAAGATGACTACGCCAATCCACTGAAATTGCTCGCTCAGGGCTTGCGGTTTGTAGATCCGGTCACCGGCCAGGAAAGGGTGTTTGAAAGCACCATCACCTTGCAGTGGTGAAAAATTCCGGCCACTAAAAAGCCCGCATCAAGCGCATCAAGCGCATCAAGCGGGCTTTTTCGTATCAGGCAGGTGCAGTGAAAACTACAACTCTTTAACGGTGCGAACTTGATCCTTGTTGATACGGGTTTCCTTGCCATCCAGCTGTTCGAATTCATAGAAACCCGACTGTTCATCATACGTTGGCGAGTCGATGGCCTGGATTTCACGACCGTCATTCAAGGTGATTACTGTCGGTGATGCACAGCCCGCCAAGGTCGCTAGGCCCACTGCGAGCGTGAATGTGGCGAGGGTCCGTTGAGTCATGAGTGTGTCTCCGAAAAAAGAATTCTTTAGTTGCTGGGCTTGAGACGTGTACACCGCTCGCAAGTTCCTTGGCTAATGTCATTCTGACACGGTGCCAGGCGCGCTTAATAACTCCGGGGTATTGAGGTTGGCCAGTCGCGGGTCGTTGTCTGTACATTGTAGTGCGGTGGCTTGCAGTTTGCGCATGAGGCGTCCCGGGCTGCGTTCACCTTCATTCCATGCCTTGTCGAATGCTGCGCAGAGCGCGACAGGGATAATGCAAAGCAACGGTTCCCAATGTTCGCCGTGGCGCAGCATCAGCGGTTTGTCTGGGTGCTTGTTGGCGGTTTCGCGCATGCTGCGGAGCAGCGCAGCATCGATGCGGGGTACGTCGCAGGGCAGCACTAGCAGATGAGGATGTCGGGCCGCCTTGAGACCAGCGCGAATACCGGCCAATGGTCCAGGGAAATCGTCTTCCTCGTCATGAACCATTTGATCGGCGTAAGGCGCGTATTTGTCCAGGTTCCTGTTGCACGAGATGATGAGATCATCGCTCAGGGCGCGTGTCTTGCGATGCAGGTGCGCGATCAGCGGCTCTCCGTGCCATTCCAGCAAACCCTTGTCCTGACCCCCCATGCGTTGGCCACGTCCACCCGCCAGGAGCAAAATGGAGCAGGGTGGCAATGCTGAGTTAATGGGCATGGCAGGTCTCCATGGGGCTGAAAAAGTGAGGCGCTGTGATATAACACCGAGCTGTTTTTCCTACAACTGGACGAGCCTATGAAAGCCAAGGCTGATGTACCTTTCGCGCCGCTAAATATCGCGGTGCTGACGGTCAGCGATACCCGAACCCTGGAAACCGATACGTCAGGCCAGGTTTTTGTCGACCGCTTGAGCGCCGCCGGTCACAACCTGGCAGCTCGGGTTTTGCTTAAAGATGATCTCTACAAAATTCGCGCGCAAGTCGCCAACTGGATTGCCGATGAGGTGGTGCAGGTGGTGCTGATCACCGGTGGTACCGGGTTCACGGGACGCGACAGCACGCCAGAAGCGGTGAGTTGTCTGCTGGACAAACAAGTTGATGGTTTTGGCGAGTTGTTCCGGCAGATTTCAGTTGCCGACATTGGCACCTCGACCGTGCAGTCCCGGGCGCTGGCCGGTTTGGCCAACGGTACGCTGGTTTGCTGCTTACCGGGTTCGACCAACGCCGTGCGGACCGGCTGGGATAGCATTCTCGGCGAACAGCTTGATGCGCGGCATCGTCCCTGCAATTTCGTGACTCACCTGAAGCAGGCGGCACCCTGTGAATCCCGCGGGTAAGCCTGGCAAAACCGCAAGCCTGATGCCTGTCGAGGTGGCGCTGGCGCGTCTGCTGGAAATGGCAGAAGCCTCGCCCATCCGCGAGCGTGAACGCTTGCCGGTGGCGCAGGTTCAGGGGCGCGTGCTCGCCGATGACCTGGTTTCGACCCTTGATCTGCCACCTTGGCCGAACAGTGCCATGGACGGCTACGCCTTGCGTGTCGCTGACTGGACGGGAGAACCGTTGTTGGTCAGCCAGAAGATATTTGCCGGTCAGGCGCCCGAACCGTTGAAGCCCGGTACCTGTGTCCGAATTTTTACCGGTGCGCCTGTGCCCGCGGACGCTGACTGTGTCGAAATGCAGGAAAATGCCGAGGTTCAGGCGGACGAGCGAGTGCGTTTCCTCGAATCCATGAAACCGGGTCAAAACATCCGGCCACAAGGTCAGGAAACCACGGTTGGCGAGCTTGTCTTGCCGGCAGGCACACGGCTTGGGCCTATCGAGCAGGGCTTGGCGGCATCGTTGGGCTGCGCTGAGCTGGACGTGGTTCGCAAGGTTCGTGTTGCGGTTCTCTCAACCGGAGACGAATTGGTCGAGCCGGGCCAAGCCCTGGGCCCAGGACAGATCTACAACAGCAATCGCGTGCTGCTGTGCAGTTGGTTACAACGCCTGGGCTGTGAAGTCATCGATGCCGGTATTCTGCCTGATGATTTGGTGACCACCCGTGCCCGCCTCGGCGAATTGAAGGATGTTGATCTGATCCTCTCCACGGGTGGAGTGTCTGTAGGAGAAGCCGATTTTCTGGGCATGGCCTTGCGCGAAGAGGGCGAGTTGGCGCTGTGGAAGCTCGCCATCAAACCTGGCAAGCCGCTGACATTCGGGCATTTTCGCGGCGTACCTGTGATTGGTTTGCCCGGCAACCCGGCGTCGACACTGGTCACTTTTGCTTTGTTGGCGAGACCCTATCTTCTGCGCCGTCAAGGTGTAAAAGAGGTCGAACCTCTGAAGTTTCAAGTGCCGGCCGGGTTCGTCTGGCCAAGGCCTGGTAATCGAAGAGAGTACTTGCGAGGACGCCTGGAGAATGGCCGGGCGATTATTTACAAGAATCAGAGCTCTGGCGTACTTCGCAGTGCTGCCTGGGCCGATGGCCTGGTTGAGGTGTTGGAAGATCGCACGTTGATGGAGGGTGAATATGTGGTTTTCATTCCTCTGAGCGAAGTCTTGGGCTGACCTCGTAAGGCCTAGTTGCCGCAAGCCCGGTCAATCTGCCGGGTCTTGCGTGCTTGCCTGGCGCTTAACGAACCAGAAGTGTCACGACCTGGTCGAAGCGGCTATTGGCAACCCAGCCCAAAAGCCCGAGGACTACCGCGGTTCCGCCCGCCGAGTAGGCCAGTCTGTGCTTGATGGATTTGACGTCATTGCGCACTTCGTCCATGTCTCGTCGGATGTATTTCAAATGGGTCTCCAGTTCAATGACGCGAGGTTCCATATCAACTCCTGTAGCGGGTTTTGCGTTGTTGTTGAATTCAGCCTGATGATTGGCGCGAGATTCTGTGAGCGACGCCACCGGGTTGAGCGGCAACTTCATGTCATGAGTTTGCATGGAGGAAATCGCTCCTTGCATCAGTGTCGTTTGGTTAGCCGACATTTGTCTTGCTTGCGTTTTTTGTAACCCTTGAAAGGGGGGTACTCATAGGTTGCACATCCCTGTGTATTTGCTGTTGATGACAGATAACCGCTGACATCAAGGTGTACCAATCGCCCCGGTTGGTCAATTGAGCCGATTCCTCACATATCGTAAGAAAAAATCCCGCCCTGTAGGACCGCAATCCTGCAAGCATCGAAAAAACTCGAAGTCTTGCGACCTTTATAGGGGGCTGTGAGGTCAACATCTCCTGAATGCATTCCAATCAGGAGCTACGACAATGAGTGAGCGCAAGGCGCTGTTGATTCTGCATGGCAAGCAGGCACTCAATGAGGAGGTGCGCGCGGCCGTCGAAGGTAAGCGTCAGGAGGGCTGGGAGCTGGCAGTCCGACTGACCTGGGAGGCAGGGGACGCGCAGCGGTGCGTGGCAGAGGCGTTGAGCGCAGGCTATACGCAACTGATAGCCGGCGGCGGTGATGGCACTTTGCGCGATATTGCGGAGGCCTTGGCCGCGCACCCGAATCAAGCGAGCCTGGTCTTGATGCCATTGGGCACTGCCAACGATTTTGCTCGAGCAGCGGGGGTGCCCCTGGCGCCGGCGCAGGCCCTGGAGCTTCTGAATACAGTGCCGCACGCTATCGATCTGGGGGACGTTGGAGGGCAGGTTTTTCTGAATATGGCCACCGGCGGTTTCGGCAGTCAGGTCACGGCCAATACGTCGGAAGACTTGAAAAAAATTATCGGCGGTGCAGCGTATCTGTTTACCGGTCTGTCACGCTTCAGCGAATTGCATGCGGCTTATGGCGAGTTGCAGGGGCCGGACTTTTATTGGCGCGGCGAGCTATTGGCACTGGGTATCGGAAATGGTCGGCAGGCGGGAGGTGGGCATGAGCTATGCCCGGAGGCCCTGGTTGACGATGGTCTGCTGGACATCAGTATTTTACCGGCACCTCAGGAAGTGGTCGGAACCTTGAAAAACCTGCTTGCCGATGGTTTTGGCATCGACAACATGTTTGTGCGTGCTCGTTTGCCCTGGGTCGAGATCAAAGTCTCGGAAGGTCTGCACATCAACCTGGATGGCGAGCCGCTGGAGGGCGATAACCTGCGCTTTTCTGCGCGAGCCGCGGCATTGCGCGTGCATTTGCCGGAGAATTCACCGCTGTTGAGTGCATCGTTGGCAGTTAATCGTCCAGACTGATGATTTGCTCGCGTACGGCAAACAGGACCAGACCGGCCACGTCGTAGATCTGTAGGCGTTTCATGATCTGCGAGCGGTGGGTTTCGACGGTCTTGATGCTAAGGTCCAGGCCATTGGCGATTTCCCGGGTGGATTTGCCGCGAACAATCAGTCGCAGGATTTCCAGTTGCCGTGCCGTCAGGTTGTGTGATGCGGGCGTTTCCGGTTGCTGTTTCTGGTTGCGGATCAACGCCTGATTGATGACGGTGTGGGCGATGGCGGGGCTCAAGTAGCGCTCGTTATTGCGCAAGGCATCCAGCGCATGTTCCAGCTCGGTGGCTGTGGTGTCTTTGAGCAAATAGCCATGAGCGCCGGACTCAAGCGCTTGCATGATCAGTTCGGGGTCGGTATGCATCGACAGGATCAACACCTTGCTTTGCGGACGCACCCGCTTGAGTCGCTGCAAGGCTTCAAGACCGCCGGTTTCCCTCATGGAAATATCCAGCAAAATAATGTCAGGGGACAGTATCTCGACCAATTCGAGTAACTGCGTGCCGTCGTCGGCCTCGCCAATGACTGCATAGCCGGGAATATCCAGGACCAGGGCGCGCACGCCAGCCCTGATGAGCGAGTGGTCATCCACCAGAAGTAAGTTACAAGTCAATGTAAAACCTTATTCGTACTGGCCCGTTCGAGCGCACGGGGCGCCCAGGGGAAGAGAGCTTCAATTTGAGTGCCTTTACCCGGCTTGCTGGTTACGGTCAATGTTCCGCCCAACTGATCGATCCGTTCCCGCATTCCGGCCATCCCACGCTGGCCCTCTCGACCGGGATCAGCCGCTGGAGCGAAACCCGAACCATCGTCGCTGATCAATAGCGCCAAGCCCAAGGGCATACGTTGCAGTCGGACCAGCAGATTTGTTGCTTGGGCGTGACGCAGAATGTTGGTCACTGCTTCCTGGGTAATTCGAAACGCTGCCACCGCCATTTCCTCCGGTATGCCAGTCAGGCGCTGATGGCATTCCAGGCTCCAGTGCATTGAGGTATTGGCCAGGGTCTTGAGCAGATGCGCACGAAGACTGGCTTCCAGTCCGAGGCTCGCCAACTGCCTGGGATTAAGGATGGTCGAAACGTCACGAACTTTCGTCAGGGTTTCTTCCAGTGTGTCGCAGAGCACTGAGCACTGGCCTTGCATTTCTTCAGGCATCCGACGTCTGAGCCATTCACTTTGAAGCTTTGCAGCCGTCAGTAACTGGCCGATATCGTCGTGCAATTCTCTACTCAACCGATGGCGTTCATTTTCCTGTACTTGCAGCAGACGCTCCGCCAATTCCTGTGGCTCAAATCGTATTGATTTGCTCGAGAGGTAATGTTGCACCCAGACGCCGGTCAGTGCCGCCAGATTGAGCGCCAGCAAGCTCAATGGAAGGGGTGCGGACAGGCCGAAAATCATCAGGCTGCCAAGTGCCGAACACGTGCACAGTAACAGCGTGAACCGCCGCGCGTTTTTCTGGGAAGGTGGCCGTGGGATGACTGATTTGAGGCTGGCGTACATAGCGGATGGAGCCAATGAATGTTCGCTGCGGGCAGACCGGCCATAGGGCTGACGGGTCTCTGTCTGAAAATCAAGTGACTCGTTTTGAGCAGCGTGCCCGGTGGTGGAACTATAGCCTTTGTCCGCCTGCGCTCTGCGATGTCACTTGGCCAATTATTGGCGTCAACTAACGGTCGGCATAATAGCACTTAAGATACCGTTGGTCGCGTGTGGCCTAAATAGCCATACCGTGAGGAAAAAGAGCGGTTAAACACCAATTCCACAGGGGAAAAGGTTTAACGCAAAGGACGATAAATAGCGATTTTGCAAAATAGCCTGACTATTTCAAGCCTGCTGTTCCGCATAGGAAACCAGCTTAAACGGTTTGGAATTAACTGGTAGCTGAAATGGACCCTGTCCGATCTGGAACGCAAACGCTTCAATCAAGGAAGACTGCTCAGAGTCATCCAGGCTGAGTTGACCGGTGGTTTGATCGATGAGTTCGAGCTGCCAGGCCATCAATGAAAAACAGTCTTTCAACGCCCCCAGTGCTTGATCGTGCAGGTCAATCCGGCTGTGGGTGTGGTTCAGCAGACCATGAATATGCAACGAAAATTCAGACACGGCTTCCAACGCCAAGGCATCGGCCCGGCTTGCCAGTTTGAGCAAGCTGCTGAGCATGCAATCGATTGCGTCCTTGTCATTACTGATCAATCGCAGGTGGCTCAGGCACTCCTCCGATTTAGCCAGGAGTGTTTCAGCCTCGACAAGAAACTCCGGTAAACGCTGAGCCCACTGCTTGGATTTGTTCGGCATGCTTACCTCCACAACGTCATGTCAAATGAGGGGGTTTTGCGTATGTCGGCGCGGATGCCCGGCGTCTCGACGTAGCAACTGGCCACAGCCCAGGCTGGGGAACTTGAGAGGGGGGGAAGGCCACTTACCTGTGATCGCACACAAAAGCCTGACTCCGTTCATGCAATGAGAATGGCGTCACATTAATGGCTATTGGATATTGCGAACATCAGGTTAGGCCTGATTGTTACTAGGGGAATCCCTTACGCAGGGGAACCTAACGTACGAACCGTGGTCGCGTCGCAGGTGGATAAGGGCAGATGGATCACGGATGCAGTAAAGCATGATGTTAATGTGACATCAATGCTCGGTCGTGGCATTTTGTCTCAGGGTCAAGATCTGGCAAAAACAGCCGATAACTCCCCTTAATGAACTCATCCGAACAAGCCCTGGAGTCATCAATGGCCGGCATTCTCGACACGGTAGACCAACGCACGCAACTGGTGGGTGAGAATCGCCTGGAAATTCTCATGTTTCGTCTGGCCGGCCGACAATTGTTCGCGATCAACGTGTTTAAAGTGCAGGAAGTGCTGCAACTGCCCAAGCTGACACTGATGCCACAGCGTCATCCGTTCGTGTGCGGTGTGGTCAACCTGCGTGGCCAGACGCTGCCTGTGATTGACCTGTCCCAGGCCATCGGCATGCGCCCGCTGATACCGAGCCCAACCAGCACGATCATCGTCACGGAGTACAACCGTTCGGTGCAGGCGTTTTTGGTCGGGGGCGTGGACCGCATCGTCAACATGAACTGGGAAGCCATTCTGCCGCCGCCGACCAGCGCCGGTCGCCAGCATTACCTAACGGCGATCAGCAAGGTCGATGACCAGTTGGTGGAAATCATCGACGTCGAGAAAGTCCTGGCCGAAATCGTGCCGTACAGCGCCAAGGTCTCCCGCGAAAAACTCGAAGACCCGGTACTGGAACGCGCCCGTGGCCGGGAAGTGCTGCTGGTCGACGACTCCAACGTAGCGTTGTCGCAATTGCGCGACACCCTGGGTCAACTGGGCGTGAAGATGCATATCGCCAGCGACGGCCTCAAGGCCCTGAACATGCTCAAGGCTTGGGCGGATACGGGGGTGTCCATGACTGACAAACTGCTGATGGTGTTCACTGACGCGGAAATGCCGGAAATGGACGGCTATCGACTGACCACCGAAATCCGTAATGACCCGCGTCTGCGTGGCCTTTACGTGGTCCTGCACACCTCGCTGTCGGGCAGTTTCAACGACTCGATGGTGAAAAAAGTCGGCTGCGATAACTTCCTCTCAAAATTCCAGCCGGACAAACTGGTCGACGTGGTGCGTCAGCGGCTGATGCTCGATGAAGTGCCGGCCTGATGACCGTGCGGCAGGCTGCCAGTCATGTCAGCCTTTGATTCGGTGATCAAGCTCGTATAGGGTGGCCTTTTTGTCCACCAGGGAGTTGGCCATGCTGCGGCTGAGCGCGCTTTACCGTTATCCGTTGAAATCCGGCAAGGGCGAGATCTTGCAGCAAATCGGGCTCGACAAGCTGGGGTTGGACGGTGATCGACGCTGGATGCTGGTGGACGAGTCCAGTGGACGCTTTCTGACTCAGCGCGCGGTGGCATCCATGAGCCAGTTGTCGGCGTTGTGGAACGCCAATGGCGGCTTGACTCTCAGTGCCCCGGGCCGCTCGCCGATCGATATCGCCTTGCCCGCCAATGACGCTGAACTACGAGGTGTGACCATCTTCCGTGACACCTTGCGGGTACCTGATGCCGGTGACGAGGCGGGTGCCTGGGTCAGCGCCTTTATTGGTAAACCGACTCGCCTGGTGCAAATTCCCCTCGATCGCGCTCGCAACACAGAGGCCGGTTACGGCAAGGACGACGATCAGGTGGCCTTTGCCGATGGCTATCCGCTGTTGCTGATTGGACAGGCGTCCCTGGAGGACTTGTCGCAAAAGGTCGGGAGGTCCCTGGAAATGCTGCGCTTTCGACCGAATCTGGTTATCGAGGGCAGCGACGCCTACGCCGAAGATGGCTGGAAGCGTATCCGTATCGGCGATGTCGAGTTCCGGGTGGTCAAGCCCTGTTCACGCTGCATTCTGACCACCATCGACCCGCAAACCGGTTTACGCAGCGATGATCGCGAACCGCTGGCCACGTTGCAGACATACCGTTCCGAAGCCGACGGCGCGATGTTCGGCCAGAACCTGGTCAACGACAGTAACGGTCGTCTTGAAGTCGGGATGCCGGTGACGATTCTCGAATAAAAGCCCCTGAATGAAAAATGCCCGTGTCTTGCGACACGGGCATTTTTTTTAGCTGTGAACCCTCGGGTTTAGCCGCGGTATTCACACAGGTAAGCGGTGTCGACGGCCACTTTCAGCTGGAACTTGCTGTTGGGAGGTACGTTGAACTGGCTGCCGGCAGCGAAGGTTTCCCAGCCGTTGCTGTCTGGCAGCTTCACGGTCAGAGCGCCGCTGACCACGTGCATGATTTCACGCTGACTGGTGCCGAATTCGTATTCGCCCGGTGCCATGACGCCGATGGTCGCAGGACCTTCAGCGGTGCCAAAGGCGATCGACTTGACGGTGCCGTCGAAGTACTCGTTGACTTTAAACATGGGCGATTCCTCGAAAAGGGCTAAAAAGGCCGGCCAGTATGCACAAGGCCTTGTGCGCCGTCACCTCTCTAGATGGGGAGAGTCAGTGGCAACAAACGCGCGGTATTGCGCGCATCTTCCAGCGCCCGGTGTTGCTGGCCGGTGAACTGCATGCCCGCCAGTTGCAAGGCGCCATTGAGCCCCAGCGGACGTTCCAGCCGTCTGGCCTTGGCAAAGCGCTGCTTGAGGTTCATGTGCGGCACGCGGCTGAGGGCGCTGTCGAGTTGCAGGCGCTCCCATTCCTGAACCAACTGTTTGCGGTCGTAGTCCCCCCAACTCGCCCAACCTTCCAGTCGTGAGTGATGGTGGCCCAGCCAGCGCTCGAATGCCGGCCAAACCTCGGTCAACGGTTGCGCGGCATCGATATTGCCTTGGGTGATGCGAGTCAGCTCCCGGCAAAACGGTGTCAGCAAGGGCCGACGCAACGGCCGCACGAAACGCTGGAAGTGGTCCAGTTCGCGACCTTTGCGGTCCACCAGGGTGGCACCGATTTCGATGATTTCCATTTCCGTTACCGGCCAGCCACCCTCATCGGTGGTGGCTTCCAGATCTATCACCAGCCAGTGAGGCATTGCAGGGTTCCTGGTATCCGCGTCGTGATAGGGCATGAGCGTAGCCAAACCCGACGGATCCGCCTAGCGGCTTATTCGACCTCCAACAAAATCTGACGATTTTTAACCTGATCGCCGACTTGCACCTGCAAACGTTTAAGCACCCCGTCGATACCTGATTTGAGCGGGTGCTCCATTTTCATGGCTTCGAGCACCACTAACAGCTGGCCTTTGCTGACCGGACTGCCCTCGGTGACCAACACGTCGACGATGGCACCGTCCATGGGGGCTTTGAGTGTGCCGGTACTGACACTGGCTTGACTGCTCACCAGTGCCTGAGTCCGGTCCAGCAGTTTCAAACTGCCGGGGCGGGTGAATAACCAGAGGTGCCCAGCATCGAGGCGATAGGCATGACGCTGGTGGATGCCGTCGATGTCCAGCATTGCCCAGCGCCCGTCGCAGCGGATGATCTTCAATTCGAGCAGTTGCTCGGCCACTCGAATTCGGAATGACTCGTCAGGCGAAGCGTTCAGTTCCACCGGCCAGTCGTGATCATTCAGGCCGATGCGATAGTGCAAGGGCGCGCTGGCGTTGTTGCGCCAGCCGGCCAATGGTGCCGGGTGAGTCTGTGCCGACGCTTGATAGAACAGCGCCGCAGCGATGGCCAGTTCTGCAGCGCTCGGGACACGGGCCTGCAAGCACGGATCATCAACGAAACAAGTCGGGATGAACCCGGTGCTGAACTCGCCACTGATGAACTGCGGGTGTTGCAGCAGACTGGCGAGCAAGCGCTGATTGCTCTGTACGCCCAGCAGCACGCTGTCCTGCACTGCCCGTAGCAACTTGCGCCGGGCTTCTTCGCGGGTCGCACCGTGGGCGATGATCTTGCCCAGCATCGGGTCATAGAACGGGCTGATGGCTTGGCCTTCAATCAGGCCATGATCGATCCGTACACCGTCCGGCAACGCAGGTTCCCAAGCCGTGATCTGACCGGTTTGTGGTAGAAAGTCGTGAGTCGGGTCTTCGGCGTACAGGCGCACTTCCATGGCATGGCCATTGAGCTGCACTTGTTCCTGCTGTAACGGCAACGGTTGTCCTTCGGCGACGAGTAATTGCCAGGCCACCAGGTCCAGGCCGGTGATCAATTCGGTCACCGGGTGTTCCACTTGCAGCCGGGTGTTCATCTCCAGAAAGTAGAACTGCCCACGCGCGTCCAGCAGAAACTCCACGGTGCCAGCGCCGACGTAATTCACTGCCCGACCTGCCTTGAGCGCGGCCTCACCCATGGCCTGACGCAATTCGGGAGTCATCACCGGGCAGGGCGCTTCTTCGATGACTTTCTGATGGCGCCGCTGAATCGAACAGTCGCGCTCTCCGAGGTAAATCAGGTTGCCGTGCTGATCGCCAAACAGCTGAATCTCCACATGACGCGGGTCGATCAAGGCTTGTTCGAGGATCAGTTCGTCGCTGCCAAAACCATGCTGCGCTTCGGAGCGTGCGGTACGCAGTTGTTCCAGCAACCGGCTGGCGTCCTGCACCAGGCGCATGCCACGTCCACCCCCGCCCGCACTGGCCTTGATCATCAGTGGGTAACCGATGCGTTCGGCTTCGCGGCTCAGGGTTGCGTCGTCCTGTTCGGCGCCTTGATAGCCTTTAACACACGGCACGCCAGCGTCGATCATGGCGATTTTCGACAGGCGCTTGCTGCCCATCAGCTCAATGGCTTCGGGGCTGGGGCCGATGAAGGTGATGCCCGCGTCACGACAGGCAAGGGCGAAGCCGGCATTTTCCGAGAGGAAGCCGTAGCCGGGGTGGATGGCGTCGGCACCGGTGCGCCGGGCGGCGTCGATGATGGCCGGGATGTTCAGATAAGACTGCTGCACCGGGGCCGGGCCGATGTTGACGGCTTCATCGGCCATTTGCACGTGCAGGGCGTCGGCGTCGGCATCGCTGAAGATGGCGACGGTGCGATAGCCCAGCGCCTGGACGGTGCGCTGGATGCGGCAGGCGATTTCACCGCGGTTGGCGATCAGGATTTTTCTGAGTCCGGGCATGGGTTCTTCCCTTGAATTTTGCTGTGAGTGTCAGGGCCTCATCGCGAGCAGGCTCGCTCCCACATATGGAATGCATTCCCCTGTGGGAGCGAGCCTGCTCGCGATGCTTCTAAGTGGCCCACCCCGGTTTTCTTTTTTGCACAAAAGCCATGGTCCCTTCGACACCTTCCGCCCCGGTCACCGCTTCGCTAAACCACTGCGCCGCGTCATCCAGCAACGCATCCGTCGTTTGCCCGGCACTCGCCAGCAACAGTTTTTTGGTCGTCGCATTGGCACCCGGCGCACAGCACAGTACATGGGCGAGGATTTCATCGAGGCGTTCGGCCAGCGCTTGCGCGTCGTGCTCGACAAAATGCACCAGGCCCATCCGCCGCGCCTGGGTACCGTCAAAACGCGCGGCGGTCAGCGCCAGTCGCCGGGCCTGGGTCAGGCCGATGCGCTGGACCACAAAGGGCGCTATTTGCGCAGGCAGCAATCCTAGGCTGGTTTCCGGCAAACCGAACTGCGCCAAGTGATCGGCCAAGGCGATGTCGCTGACGCAGGCCAGCCCCAGGCCGCCGCCCAACACCGCGCCTTGCAGCACCGTGATCACCACTTGTGGCGCGTGCTGCACCTCCTGCAGCAGCGCGCCGAATGCCCGGTTCAACTCGCGATAGGCGTCCGGGCCTTGGGCGCGTGCATTGGCCATGTCCTTGATGTCGCCCCCGGCACAGAAGTGCCCGCCGGCTCCGCCGATCACCAAGGCTCGAACCGCCCGATCATCGCGTACCGCCGCGAATACCGCGCGCAGTTCGGCGACCATTTGCAGGCTCATGGCATTGCGGCTTTCCGGGCGATTGAGCGTGATATGCAGCACGCCGTTATGCGCCTCCAACAGCAACGTCTGGCAATCGGGCAGGGCGCTCATTTCTTTTTCCCCGGCAGGATGCCCATGAGTTTGCAGATGATCCCCAGCATGATTTCGTCGGCACCGCCGCCAATCGACACCAGCCGCACGTCACGGTAAGCGCGGGCGACCGGGTTGTCCCACATGAAACCCATGCCACCCCAATACTGCAGGCAGCTGTCGCTGACTTCGCGACCCAGGCGTCCGGCCTTGAGTTTGGCCATGGAGGCCAGGCGGGTGACGTCCTGGCCTTTGATGTATTGCTCGGTGGCCTGATAGACCAGTGCTCGCAGGCATTCGATTTCGGTTTGCAGCTCCGCCAGACGGAAATGGATCACCTGGTTGTCGATCAGCGCATTGCCAAAGGTTTTACGTTCCTTGCAGTACTCGATGGTGCTGTCGACGCAGTACTCCAGGCCCTTGATCATGTTCGCCGCACCGAACAGGCGTTCTTCCTGGAATTGCAGCATTTGCATCATGAACCCGGCACCTTCATGGCCGATGCGGTTACGTTGCGGCACACGCACGTTGTCGAAAAACACTTGGGCGGTTTCCGAGCTGCGCATGCCGAGCTTGTCCAAGTGGGAACTGAGGCTGATGCCTGGGGTGTTCATAGGCACCATGATCAGCGATTTGTTGATGTGCGGTTTGTCGTCCGAGGTGTTGGCCAGCAGGCAAATGAAATCGGCGCAGGGCGAGTTGGTGATCCACATCTTGCTGCCGTTGATCACGTAGTCGTCGCCGTCCTTGCGGGCCGTGGTTTTCAGCCCGGCGACGTCGGAACCGGCACCGACTTCGGAAACGCCGATGCAACCGACCTGTTCGCCGGTAATGGCCGGGCGCAGGAATTCTTCACGCAACTCATCGGAGCCGAAGCGGGCGAGGGCGGGCGTGCACATGTCGGTCTGCACGCCGATGGACATCGGAATGCCGCCGCAATGGATGGTGCCGAACTCTTCGGCGGCGACGATCGAGTAGCTGTAGTCCAGCCCCATGCCACCGAATTTTTCCGGTTTGGAAATCCCCAGCAGGCCGAGGTCACCGGCCTTGCGGAAGATCTCGTGGATGGGGAAACGACCGGCCTTTTCCCATTCCTCGACGTGCGGGTTGATCTCGTGATCGACGAACTGGCGTACGGTGCGGCGCAGTGCTTCGTGTTCCTGGGTGAAGATCATTTTTATTGTTCTCCTAAAGACCGGTCTAGAACCTGGCGACGCCAAAACTGTTGGTTTGCAGCGGCCGCACCTCGGCCTCGTGACAGATATCCAGCAAGTAACCAAGCAATGTCCGGGTGTCCCGTGGATCGATCAACCCGTCGTCCCATAGATTGGCACTGCCGTAGAGGGCGGTGGACTGAATGTCGAGTTTCTGCGCGGTGACCTGTTCGAGCATGTCGAGCATCTTCGGATCGGCCACCAAACCGTCTTTCAGTTGTTTGGCCTCGGTGACGATCCGCAGCACTTTGCCCGCTTGAGCACCGCCCATCACAGCCGTTCGACTGTTGGGCCAGGCGAAGATGAAGCGAGGATCAAGGCCGCGACCGCACATCGCGTAGTTGCCCGCGCCATAGGAGCCGCCCACGACAATCGTGAGTTTCGGCACCCGGGCATTCGCCACCGCTTGAATCATCTTCGCGCCGTGCTTGATCACGCCTTGCTGTTCCGACTCGGTGCCGACCATGAACCCGGTGGTGTTGTGGAAAAACAGCAGCGGCGTCTGGCTCTGGTCACACAGCTGGATAAACTGCGCGGCCTTGCTGGCGCCCTTGGGCGTGATCGGGCCGTTATTGCCGATGAAGCCGCAGGCACGCCCCTGGATTTTCAGTTGGCCGCAGACAGTCTGCTGATCGAACTCTCCCTTGAATTCGAGGAAGTTCGAACCGTCGGCGATCCGGGCGATGATGTCGCGTACGTCATAGGGTTTTTTCGGGTCATCCGGGATCAGGCCCAGCAGCTCCTCGATGGGGTAGAGCGGTTCTTCCCAGCGACGCTCGGGGCGCGAGGGCAACTGATCATTCCACGGCAGCATGCCGACGATCTCGCGCACCTGGCGCACGCCGTCGGCATCGTTCTCGGCCAGGTACTCGGCGGTGCCGGCGATTTGCGCATGCATCTCTGCGCCGCCCAGTTCTTCGTCGGTGGCCACTTCACCGGTCGCCGCCTTGAGCAGTGGCGGGCCGGCGAGAAACAGCTTGGCCTTGCCGCGCACGACCACCACGTAATCCGACAATCCCGGCTGATAAGCGCCACCGGCGGTGGCCGAGCCATGCACCACGGTAATCTGCGGCAGACCCATGGCTGACATCCGCGCCTGATTGGCAAAGCTGCGTGCGCCTTCGACGAAAATGTCGGCTGCGTAATTCAGGTTGGCGCCGCCGCTTTCGGCGAGGGTGATCACCGGCAGTTTGTTCTCCATGGCGATCTGTTGCAGGCGCAGGGACTTTTTCAATCCGCTGGGGGAAATGGTGCCACCTTTGATCGCGCTGTTGTTCGCCACCACCAGTACCCGTACGCCGGACACGTAACCGATCCCGGCAATCAAACCACCACCGGCCGCGCTCCCGTCCTTATCGTCGTGCAGCTTGTAGCCGGCCAGGCTGGCCAGTTCGAGGAACGGCGCGCCGGGGTCGAGCAGCAGGTTGAGGCGCTCGCGCGGCAGCAGTTGCCCGCGCTTGTCGAATTTTGGCTTGGCTTCGGCCGCCTTGTTCAACAGGTTTTGTTCGAGCTGTCGCACGTGTTCGATCACGGCCAGCATCGCTGCGCGGTTCTGGGCGAACTGTGCGCTGAACGGGTCCACTTGCGACTGAATCACCGGCATGGCTTATTCCTTGTCCTGGAGCACGTCTGGTAAATAGGCTCGGTGAAAACCGTTATAGGATTCGCTGTTTGTAGCCTTGTGAATCGGCCAGGCGCGTCCGCCAAGGCTGGCGGCGCCGTCGATGCGCAAAGTGCTGCCGCTGACAAACGCCGCTGCCGGGCTGAGCAGGAACACAATCGCCGCGCTGACTTCCGATTCGGTGCCGATGCGTTTGAGCGGCACGTGTTCGCGCAAGGTTGGAATCACCGCTTTGAAGGCGCCTTCGTAAGTGTCCATGCCGCTGGACGCGACCCACCCCGGCGCCACCGCGTTGACCCGCACCCCGGCGTAACCCCATTCGAAGGCGGCGGTCTTGGTCAGGTTATCCATGCCCGAACGCGCCGCGCCCGAATGCCCCATGCCGGGCATGCCGCCCCACATGTCGGCGAGCATGTTGACGATGGCGCCGCCATGCTTGCTCATGGACTGGTTGAACACTTCTCGGGCCATCAGGAAACCGCCCACCAGATTGGTGCGCACCACGGTTTCGAAACCTTTCTGATTGATAGAGGCCAGCGGCGCAGGAAATTGCCCGCCGGCGTTGTTGACCAGGCCATGTATCGGTCCGTGTTTGCGGATCAGCTCGCTGATCAGGTGCTTGACCGCTTCTTCCTCGCGAATATCGCAGACGGCCCAATCGGCTTTGCCACCGTCTTCGGCAATCTCGACCGCGACGTTTTTCAACTTGTCGGCATTGCGCCCGATCAACAGCACATGCGCGCCGAGTGCCGCCAGTTCATGTGCGGTGCATCGGCCGATGCCGCTGCCGCCACCGGTGACAATGATGGTTTGGCCCGCAAACAAATCGGTTTTGAAAATCGAATCGTAAGCCATGGCGACAGTCCTCTAGTTGACTTGGTCGGCGATGCGCGAAGGCACCGGAATCTGGATCTCCAACAGCTGCTGGGCGAAGGCTTTGCCTTGCGGGTCGATCCGCAGGCTGGCCACGCCACCACCGCCGAGGGCGTTTTCCAGGAGAAAATTAAGGCTGTGGGTGCCGGGCAGATACCAGCGTCCGACACGCCCGTGAACGGGATCGAGGACGTGGCTCATCCAGTCGACCATGACCTCCGGCGTCAGCGCTTCGGCGATCCACGGCAAGTACTCGGGCTCGCGAGCCATGACCCCGATGTTGCTGTGATTGCCCTTGTCGCCAGAGCGGGCGACCGCGAGCTGGATCAGGGCCACGCTGGCGTCGGCGCGCTCTTTGGGCTGCGGTGGGTCGAACGGGACAGGCAAGTCATCCGGGTCGAGCACATCGACGGCAGGCAGGGCGCAGGCGTGGCGCTGGCCGTTGAAATCAATGTCCAGCGTGCAGGCGGTTTTGTCGATAAGGAAGGAGAACAGGTGGATCAGCGGATACACCGTTGGCCGCCCACCGACAATGCCGGTCAGCCCCGGCGCCATGCCCGTTGCGGCCTGGGCGATTTCCCGGGAGAACACGATCAAGGCCTGTTTGCTCGGGTGACGCACGGCGAGTTTGATCACCACTTCGCGGCTGTCCTGGCGCTGGCCGTGGGGGCCGTAGGTGGCTTCGCTGCCGAGCAGCTCAATGTTCACTTCGCTGTAGGGCGCCCAGCCGCGCTGGCTGAAAATGTCCGAGGTCTTGTTGATGATCGCTTCGCTGACCCGCCGCGCCTTGTCGACGGCATCGATGCCCGCGATCAGGCAACTGGCGGTGCAGCGAAAACCGTCCGGGTACGTCGCGCTGACTTTGTACTGACCGGTCGGCGGCAGGCCTTTGGCGCCGTGCACCTGAACCGCGTTTTTGCCTTGCTGCTGCAGTTTGACCTGGGTGAAATCGCAGACCACATCGGGCAGCAAGTACGCACGCGGATCACCGATTTCATACAACATCTGCTCGCCGACGGTCAGTGGCGTGACCAGGCCGCCGGAGCCTTCAGGTTTGCTGACGATGAACTGGCTGTCGGCGCTGACTTCGACGATGGGGAAACCGATGTGTTCGTAGTCGGGCACGTCTCGCCAGTCGGTGAAATTACCGCCGGTGCATTGGGCGCCGCATTCGATGATGTGGCCGGCCAACGCGGCCTGTGCCAGTTTGTCGTAGTCGTGCCAGGACCAATCGAATTCATGCACCAGCGCAGCGCTGACCACGGCGCTGTCGACCACGCGCCCGGTGATGACGATGTCCGCGCCCAGCCGTAGCGCTTCGACGATGCCCGGCGCGCCGAGGTAGGCGTTGGTCGACACGCACAGGGGCGGTAACGGCGCGCCGCTGAACATTTCATGAAGGCCAAGGCCGCTCAGCTGTTTGAACTGCGGTTGCAGGTCATCGCCGAGCAACACCGCGATTTTCAGCGCCACCCCGGCCTTGTCGCAGGCCGATTGCAGGGCGGCGGCGCAGGCCAGCGGGTTGATGCCTCCGGCGTTGCTGATAACGCGGATATTCTGTTCGGCGAGTTGGCCCAACAACGGGCTGAGGACTTCGATGAAGTCGCCCGCATAGCCGGCCTGTGGGTCTTTCATCCTCGCACCGGCCATGATCGACAGGGTGATCTCGGCCAGATAGTCGAAAACCAGATAATCCAGACGACCACCTTCCACCAATTGCGCAGCGGCGGTCGAGGTGTCGCCCCAGAAGGCGCTGGCGCAGCCGATGCGAATCGTTTTAGGCACAGTCAACTCCATAGCCACCTCCCACTGAAGTGAATCGAGACTACCAAGCAAGCGCTTGGTTTGTAAATGCCTGAAATATCTTCTTCCCGAGCGCTTGCTTGGTGGTCGTCGCCAGCTTAAATTGCCCGCGCACCCTCGCTGTTTTAGCGGCGAACGGCGTATTTGATTGATCGACTGTAGGAGAGAACGGGTGGACGAGCAAAAAGCCCTGAGGGTCATGCGCGAATTGGTCGACAGCGGCCAATTGACCGACCCGGACAGCGCCCGCGGCAAACTGCTGCAAGTGGCGGCTCACCTGTTCCGCAACAAAGGTTATGAACGCACCACCGTGCGCGATCTGGCGGGCGCCGTGGGCATTCAGTCAGGCAGTATTTTTCATCACTTCAAGAGCAAGGACGAAATCCTGCGCGCCGTGATGGAAGAGACCATCCGCTACAACATGGCTTTGATGCGTGCAGCCCTCGACGAGGCCAGCAACGTGCGCGAACGCGTGCTGGCGCTGATTCGCTGTGAGTTGCAGTCGATCATGGGGGGGCGCGGCGAAGCCATGGCAGTGCTGGTCTATGAATGGCGCTCGTTGTCTGAGGACGGGCAGGCGCAGGTGCTGGCACTGCGCGATATATATGAAGACATCTGGCTGCAGGTGTTGGGCGAAGCCAAAGAGGCGGGTTTTATTCGCGGTGATGTATTCATCACGCGCCGCTTCCTGACGGGAGCGTTGTCCTGGACCACCACCTGGTTTCGCGCAGGCGGCAGCATGAGCCTCGATCAATTGGCCGACGAAGCTTTGATTCTCGTACTGGAAGAAAATCAGTAACAAAGGGAATTGGCTAAGTGGTCGAAACCACCTGGCTTGAATGCATTGATGCGTATTTTTCAAGGAGTGGGTTGTTTTGATGTCTTCGCCAATCAGAACGGCTGCGGCGCTATTGCTGGCATCGCTTACGGTGCTAGGGGTATCGCCATCCCACGCTGCGCAGACGGTACGGGTGGGTGCCGCCCATTTCCCTCCCTATACCATCCGCCCCGAATCCGGGGTCGACACCGGCCTGCTGCCTCAATTGGTCGAGGCGTTGAATCGCCTGCAAAGCGACTACCGGTTTGTCCTGATGCCCACCTCCATCCCCCGGCGCTTCGGTGATTTGAAGCAGGGCCGGTTCGACATGGCGATTTTCGAGAACCCGAACTGGGGCTGGCACGACATCCCGCATACCACTGTCGACATGGGCCTGGAAGACGCCGAGATCTTTGTCGCGCAGCGCCTGCCGGACCGCCAGCAAAACTACTTTGCCGACCTGGACGGCAAACGGCTGGCGTTGTTCCGCGGCTATCACTACGAGTTCGCCCACTTCAATGCCGACTCGAAATTCCTCGCGCAAAACTACAACGCTACGCTGACCTATTCCCACGACAGTAACCTGCTGATGGTGCTGCGCGGTCGGTCCGACATTGCCCTGGTAACGCGCTCGTACCTGAGCGATTACCTGCTGCGCAACGAGAATATCGGCGATCAGCTGCTGGTGTCCCAGCGTATCGATCAGGTCTATCACCACTACGCCATCCTGCGTCCCGCCGCGCCCATCAGTGGTGAGGCGTTCGGCAAGTTGCTGCAAGACTTGCGGGATAACGGGCAGCTGCTGAGGATTTTCGATCCGTACAAAATTGCCGTGGTGCCGGTGCCGCGAGACTGATATCGCGCCACGGTATTTACGCACTTGCTCTAAATTTCCTGCCCCGGCTCACGTCACTTTGTTGAACTGTCGACGATTATCGTGAGCCCGTCCCATGCCCAATTTGAATGACCTGACTGCCCTGGCCTTGCCATCCGGAGGTCTGCTTGTCGCGGATGAAACCGAAAGCCGCCTGCACTTGCATCTGCAAGGGCAGCCATTGATTCAGCTGCGCCTGAGCCGTGAACCCGAGTTGAAGGTGCTAGTAGAAGAACCGTTCGGCCACCCCGTCGAGCATTCCATCCGGTTTGCGTGTTATTGGCTGTTTGCCCGTGATCCGGCCTGCCAGCGTTTAATCTGGCAACTCGATGAGACCCCCACCCAAGCCCTGCTCAGCGGCTTGCTGATTCCAGGTGAAGTCGTCGGCCAATATCTCTGCTTGCGCCCACTGTTCTGGCAATTGCCTCAGCCATGGCTGGGCGAGGGGCCGACGCCCAGCTATCCACACCATCCGGTCATCAGCGATAGCAAGCGCCATCCGCTGCGTCCATTGAAGCCGAGCGGTGAAGTCTATCGACGCTATGACGCTCGCCTAGGTGCCTGGATTTCTTTGCGCACGGTAGACATTGAACAGGACCTGGAGCGTTTCAACCGCTGGCAGAACAACCCGCGCGTAGCCAGTTTCTGGCAAGAGGAGGGCAGCCTCGAACAACATCGCCAATACCTGAGCAAACTGGCGGCGGACCCACATACGGTGACCCTGATCGGCTGTTTCGATGATCAACCGTTTGCCTATTTTGAAGCGTATTGGGCGAAGGAAGATCGCATCGCGCCGTTCTATGACGCTGGCGATTATGACCGGGGCATTCACATGCTGGTGGGTGAAGAAAACCACCGGGGTCCACACAAGGTGGCGAGCTGGTTATCGGCGCTGGTGCATTACCTGTTTCTCGATGATCCGCGCACGCAACGGGTGGTGGCCGAGCCTCGCGCCGACAACGCCAGGATGATCGTGTACATGCAGGGGCAGGGGTTTTACTGCGAGAAAGCGTTCGACTTCCCGCACAAGCGCGCGGCGTTGATGGTGTTGAGGCGGGAGCGGTTTTTTGATCGGTGTGCGTTGGCTTGATGGGTTTGGCTCAGCACCTGTATCGGTCTTGAGTCAGCCATCGCGAGCAGGCTCGCTCCCACAGTCGATCTACGTACACAGGTCCAATGTGGGAGCGAGCCTGCTCGCGATGAAGGCACCACAGAAATCAGATCTTAACGACGAGCAAAGGTGTCCGCCCGACTCCCCGATACCTTGCGGCAGTGCACCAGCGCATCGCGAATCATGAAGTTCACCAGGGTCGGCGAAACACCGAGCTCCTTGGCAATGTCCTTCTGCGGCACCCCGTGCAGGCGGTACATCTCGAAGGCGTAGCGGGTACGGCTCGGCAGCTCCGTCAGCGCATCGGCAATGTACTCAAGGGTCGAGAAATTGATGTGCGAGGTCTCGGGGGAGGCACCTTGAATCACCACGTTCAGACCTTCCTCTTCAGGGCCGGAATACTTTTGTTCCAGCGCCTGCTTGCGGTAGTGGTCGATCGCCAGGTTGCGCACGATCTGGAACAGATAGCTGAGCTGAGCCTTGAAGGACGATGTGATCGCCGGTGCTGATTGCAGCCGGAAAAACGCATCCTGCACCACGTCTTCAGCGCGTGACCTGCACCCGGTAATGCGGGCTGCAATCTTGACCAGAATCAGTCGATTGTCGACGAACGCTTGAAGTAGCGGTGAATCGCACCTGCTTGTGGATACTGGTTCCATCATGGAAATCACCCTGCTGCAAAAAGGTTGGCGGGACGACTCGCAACCTGCGTCGCCCTGCGCGTCGAGCGACAAATTAGGTTGAATGATAATGATTGTCAATTGAGAAATAGAATTAATGCGCCTGTGTGGTGCAAAGTGCGAACTGCCGCACGCCGATGCCCTTGCATGCAGCACCGATCCCCGCTGGCCATCAGGCCTGCCGACTAATTATTTCAAGACTTCATCCGTTCTCATTGGTGAAAGGCGCAGGGTCAATCCCGGCCAAACCCGCATTCCCATTGCCTTGCGCGGTCGGCAAAGACCGCGTCGTGCGCGCCTTCCCATGGGCGTGCTGTCAGAAAACCGATTCCACTTGCAAGCCGAAATCAGGCAGGAAACCTCATGACCGACGCGTTCGAACTCCCAAGCACTCTGGTCCAAGCCCTCCAGCGCCGCGCGGCCCTGACGCCGGATCGGGTGGCCTTGCGTTTTCTCGCCGACAACCCGGACCAGGCGGTGGTACTCAGCTATCGCGAGCTGGACCAGCGCGCGCGAACCATTGCCGGAGCGTTGCAGGCCCAGACCGAATTTGGCGATCGCGCGGTACTGCTGTTTCCCAGTGGCCCGGAGTACGTCGCCGCATTTTTTGGCTGTTTGTATGCGGGAGTGATCGCGGTGCCGGCCTATCCGCCAGAGTCGGCCAAACGTCATCACCAGGAGCGTCTGCTATCGATCATCAGCGATGCCGAGCCTCGCCTGCTGCTGACCAGTGCTGATCTGTGCGACGCCTTGCAGCAGATTGAAGGCGCACCGTTGTTGCTATGCGTCGACACCCTCGAGGCTGAATGGGCGAACCGCTGGATCGAGCCGAACCTCGAAGACCACCACATTGCCTTCCTGCAATACACCTCCGGTTCCACCGCGTTGCCCAAAGGTGTGCAAGTCAGCCACGGCAACCTCGTGGCCAATGAACTGTTGATTCGCCACGGCTTTGGCATCGATCTGAACCCTGATGACGTGATCGTCAGCTGGCTGCCGCTGTACCACGACATGGGGTTGATCGGTGGTCTGTTGCAACCGATTTTCAGCGGTGTGCCGTGTGTGTTGATGTCGCCAGCGTACTTTCTCGCTCGGCCATTGCGCTGGCTGGAAGCGATCAGCGAGTACGGCGGCACCATCAGCGGCGGGCCGGACTTTGCCTATCGGCTATGCAGCGAACGCGTCAGCGAGTCGGCCCTGGAGCGGCTCGACCTGAGTGGCTGGCGTGTGGCGTATTCCGGGTCCGAACCGATTCGCCTCGACACCCTGGAACGCTTCGCCGAGAAATTCGCCCCGTGCGGTTTTGCCCCGGACAGCTTCATGGCGTCCTACGGCCTGGCTGAAGCGACGTTGTTCGTGGCCGGCAGCCCTCGCGGGCAAGGCATCGGCAACCTGCGTGTGGACGATCAAGCCTTGACACAAAACCGCGCGGAGCCTGGCGAGGGCCGCACGGTCATGAGTTGTGGTATCAGCCAGCCGGACCACGCGGTGCTGATTGTCGATCCGGTCGCGCTCACTGAACGCGCCGACAATGCCATCGGCGAAGTCTGGGCCAGCGGGCCGAGCATCGCTCTCGGCTATTGGCGCAACCCCGAGGCCAGCGCCAAGACCTTCGTCCAGCACAACGGCCAGACCTGGCTGCGCACCGGTGACCTGGGCTTTATGCGCGACGGCGAACTGTTCATCACCGGGCGCCTGAAAGACATGCTGATCGTTCGCGGACACAACCTTTATCCGCAGGACATCGAGCAGGCCATCGAGCGTGAAGTGGACGTGGTGCGTAAAGGTCGGGTCGCCGCCTTCGCGGTGCAGATCGACGGCCTGGAAGGCATTGGCATCGCCGCCGAAATCAGCCGCAGCGTGCAGAAAATCCTGCCTCCCGATGCACTGATCAACGCCATCCGCCAAGTCGTGGCCGAGGCCTTTCAGGAAGCGCCAAGCGTGGTGGTACTGCTCAATCCGGGGGCGCTGCCCAAGACTTCCAGCGGCAAGTTGCAACGCTCGGCGTGCGGCAATCGCCTGACGGACGGCAGTCTCGACAGCTATGCGCTGTTTCCGTCAGCGGTGGGCGAGCGTGAAGGAACGCCGGAGGCGGCTTCTGAACTGCAAACCCTGATCGGCCAGATCTGGGGTGAACAATTGCAGATCAAGCAGGTCAATGCCGACGACCACTTCTTCCTGCTCGGCGGCAACTCCATAGCGGCCACGCAAGTGGTCGCCCGGCTGCGTGAGGCGCTCGGTCTTGAGCTGAACCTGCGCCTGCTGTTTGAAGCCCCAACACTCGGTGCATTTGCCATCGCGGTGGCTAAGCAGCAACAGCATGGCGGCCCGGCCCAAGGAGCGATCACCCCGTTGTCGCGCACTGAAGCCATGCCGCAGTCGCTGGCACAAAATCGCCTGTGGATCACCTGGCAGCTCGACCCGCAGAGCAGCGCCTACAACATTCCCGGTGCGTTGCGCTTGCGTGGCGAGCTGGATGAAGACGCGCTGCGCGCCAGTTTCCAGCAGCTGATCGAGCGTCACGAATCCCTGCGCACGCGGTTCTTCGAGCGTGATGGCGTGGCGCTGCAACAGGTGGATGAGGCCGGTGAGTTCAACCTGCAATTGATCGACGTCAGCGACCTGCCCGCCGCCCAGCGTGAAGCCCGCGCAGCGAAAATCCGTGAAGACGAAGCCCGTACCCAGTTCGATATGGAGAAAGGCCCTCTGCTGTGGGTCACCCTGGTGCGCCTCGCTGACGAGGAGCATCAACTGCTGGTGACGATGCACCACATCATCGCCGACGGTTGGTCGTTGAACGTGCTGATCGACGAGTTCTCGCGCCTGTACGCCGCCGCGTCCCAAGGGGAAACAGCGACTCTTGCGGCATTGCCGACCCGATACGCGGACTACGGCAGTTGGCAGCGTCAATGGTTGGCGCAAGGTGAGGGCGAGCGCCAATTGGCTTACTGGAAAGCCCGGTTGGGCGATGAGCACCCGACCCTCAATCTGGCCACCGACCATCCGCGCTCGACGCAAATCACCCGCAGTGCGGGCCGCCATACCTTGGCTTTGGGTGCGTCCTTGAGCAATGCCATTCGCGTGACCGCGCAGGCTCATGAAGCCACACCGTTCATGCTGTTGCTTGCTGCGTTCCAGAGTTTGCTGCACCGCTACAGCGGCCAGCGTGACATCCGCATCGGTGTGCCGAATGCCAACCGGCCACGACTCGACACTCAAGGGCTGATCGGATTCTTCATCAACACTCAGGTGCTGCGTGCCGAGGTGGATTCGCGGCAGCCATTCGCTCAGCTGTTGGCGCAAACCCGACAGAGCGCATTGGGCGCCCAGGCGCATCAGGACCTGCCCTTTGAACAACTGCTCGAAGCGTTCCCGCAAGCCCGCGAACAAGGTCTGTTCCAGGTCATGTTCAACCACCAGCAACGGGACTTGAGCGCACTGCGTCGCCTGCCGGGGCTGTTCGCCGAGGAGCTGCCGTGGCACAGCCGCGAAGCCAAGTTCGACCTGCAACTGCACAGTGAAGAAGACCAAAAAGGTCGCCTTAGCCTGTCCTTCGACTACGCCAGCGAACTGTTCGACGCGGCGACCATCGAGCGTTTGGCTGAACACTTGCGCAACCTGTTGCGCGCCATTTGCGAACAGCCCGACACCGCTGTCGGCGACCTTCGGCTGTTGACCGCGAACGAGCTCGACCAGCAAACAACCTGGAGCGAGGCGCCTTGCATGCCGGCCAGCCAATGGCTGCCGCAACTACTCAACGAACAGTCGAAGTTGACGCCGGAACGCACAGCGTTGATGTGGGACGGCGGCGCCATGGACTTTGCCGACTTGCACACCCAGGCCAATCGCCTCGCGCATCACCTGCGCGACAAAGGCGTGGGCCCGGACGTGTGCGTGGCCATTGCGGCCGAGCGTTCGCCGCAATTGCTGATTGGCGTGCTGGCGATCATCAAGGCCGGTGGCGCGTATGTGCCGCTGGACCCTGAGTACCCGGCCGAGCGCCTGGCCTACATGCTCAGCGACAGCGGCGTCGATTTACTGCTCACCCAGACCGGACTGCTTGAGCGTTTGCCAGCCACCGATGGCGTCAGCGTGATTGCCATGGATGCGCTCACGCTCGACCGTTGGCCGAGCCATGCGCCGGGGCTGCATCTGAACGGCGACAACCTCGCCTACGTGATCTACACCTCGGGTTCGACCGGCCAGCCAAAGGGTGTCGGCAATACCCACGCGGCGCTCGCCGAGCGGCTGCAATGGATGCAAAACACCTATCGCCTGAACGACAGCGACGTGCTGATGCAGAAGGCGCCGATCAGCTTCGACGTGTCGGTGTGGGAGTGCTTCTGGCCGCTGATCACCGGCGCCCGTTTGCTGATTGCCGGACCCGGTGAACACCGTGATCCGCATCGCATTGCCCAATTGGTTCAGCAGTACGGCGTGACCACGCTGCACTTTGTGCCGCCGCTGCTTGCGTTATTCATCGACGAACCGCTCAGTGCTGAATGCAGCAGCCTGCGCCGTGTGTTCTCCGGTGGCGAAGCCTTGCCGGCGGAACTGCGCAACCGTGTGCTGGAACAACTACCCGCCGTGCAACTGCACAACCGCTATGGCCCGACCGAAACCGCGATCAATGTGACCCATTGGTATTGCACCACCGCCGATGGTGAGCGGTCACCGATTGGCCGTCCGTTGGGCAATGTCATTTGCCGTGTGCTCGACAGCGACCTCAATCCCGTGCCGCCCGGCGTCTCCGGCGAGCTGTGCATCAGCGGCATCGGTCTGGCGCGCGGTTATCTGGGCCGTCCGGGCCTCACCGCCGAACGTTTTGTCGTCGATCCGCTGGGTGAGCTGGGCGCACGTCTATACCGTACTGGCGACCGCGCACGCTGGACCGCTGACGGCGTTATCGAATACCTCGGCCGTCTCGATCAGCAGGTCAAACTGCGCGGCTTCCGTGTCGAACCGCAAGAGATCGAAGCGCGGTTGCTGGCGCAGGAGGACGTCGCCCAAGCCGTGGTGCTGGTGTGCGAGACGGCGGCCGGCGGGCAGTTGATCGGCTATTACACCGCCACTGAAACCCGCGAAACCGAAGACGCGCAAACCGCACGACTGAAAACCGCGCTGGCGGCTGAACTCCCGGAGTACATGGTCCCGGCACAGCTAATGCGTCTGGAGCAAATGCCCCTGAGCCCAAGCGGCAAGCTCGACCGCCGCGCCTTGCCCGAGCCGCAATGGCACGTACGCGAACACGTCGAGCCGGTCACAACACTGGAGCAACACATCGCCGGTATCTGGCGCGAAGTGCTGGGTCTCGCGCAAATCGGTCTGCGTGACGACTTCTTTGCCCTCGGTGGCCATTCGTTGCTAGCCACGCAAATCATTTCCCGCACCCGCCAGGCCTGCGACGTCGAGTTGCCGCTGCGTGCGTTGTTTGAGAACAGTGAGCTGGGCGCGTTCGCCGAGCAGGTTCGGCTGATTCAGGTCAGCGGCAAGACCAATAAACAGCCACCGATAGAGAAAGTAGACCGCAACCAGCCTGTGCCGCTGTCCTATTCCCAGCAGCGCATGTGGTTCCTCTGGCAGATGGAGCCGGACAGTCCGGCGTATAACGTCGGCGGTATGGCACGGTTGCGTGGCGTGCTCGATGTCGGGCGTTTCGAAGCGGCGCTGCAAGCGTTGATCCAGCGTCACGAAACCCTGCGCACCACGTTCCCGAGTGTCGATGGCGTCGCCCGGCAGCAGGTCCATGCGCAATCCGGACTGCGCATGAACTGGAAGGATTTTTCGGCACTGGCTGGCGAGGTCCGCGAGCAACGGGTCCAACAACTGGCGGACGACGAGGCGCATACCCCGTTCGATCTGGAAACCGGCCCTTTGCTGCGCGCCTGTCTGGTCAAGACCGCCGAGCACGAGCATTACCTGGTGCTGACCCTGCACCACATCGTCACCGAAGGCTGGGCGATGGACATCTTCGCCCGTGAACTGAGCGCGCTCTACGAAGCGTTCGTCGATGATCGCGAATCACCATTGGCGCCACTGCCCGTGCAATACCTCGATTACAGCGTCTGGCAGCGTCAGTGGCTGGAGTCGGGCGAACGTCAGCGCCAGCTCGACTACTGGACCACGCAACTGGGCCGTGAGCATCCGCTGCTGGAATTGCCGGCGGACCGTCCGCGTCCACCGGTGCAAAGTCATCAGGGCGAACTGTTCCGTTTCGACCTGAGCGATGACCTCGCGGCACGCGTCCGCGCCTTCAATGCGCAGAACGGTCTTACCCTGTTCATGACCATGACTGCCGCGCTGGCCGTGTTGCTTTACCGCTACAGCGGCCAGACTGATTTGCGCATCGGTGCGCCGGTGGCAAACCGGATTCGCCCGGAAAGCGAAGGTCTTATCGGTGCCTTCCTCAACACCCAAGTGCTGCGTTGCCAACTCGACGGGCAGATGTCCGTCGGTGAGTTGTTCGAGCAGGTACGTCACACGGTCATCGAGGGCCAGTCCCATCAGGACCTGCCGTTTGACCATCTGGTGGAAACGTTGCAACCACCGCGCAGCGCGGCTTACAACCCGTTGTTCCAGGTGATGTGCAACGTGCAGCGCTGGGAATTCCAGCAGAGCCGCACCCTGGCCGGCATGACCGTCGAGTACCTGGCCAACGATGCGCGGGCGACCAAGTTCGATCTCAATCTGGAGGTCACCGACCTCGATCATCGCCTCGGTTGCTGCCTGACCTACAGCACGGATCTGTTCGATGAGCCGCGCATTGCGCGCATGGCCGGGCATTGGTGCAATCTGCTGGAAGCGTTGCTGACCGACCCGCAACAACGCCTCAGTGAAGTGCCGCTGCTGGACGTCAGCGAACAGCAAAATCTGCTCGATAGCCTTGGCGTCGAGCCGGGTGAGCATCGCCTCGACCAGTGCATTCATCACCTGTTCAGCGAGCAGGCGCTGGCCCGCAAAGACGCACCGGCCCTGACCTGTGCCGGGCAAACCCTGAGCTACGCCGAACTCGACAGCCGATCCAACCAACTGGCCTGGATGCTCCGTGAGCGAGGCGTCGGCCCGCAGGTGCGCGTCGGTCTGGCGCTTGAGCGGTCGCTGGAAATGGTCATCGGCCTGCTGGCGATCCTCAAGGCCGGCGGCGCTTATGTACCGCTGGACCCGGAATACCCGCTGGACCGTTTGCACTACATGATCGAAGACAGCGGCATCGGTTTGCTGCTCAGCGATGCGGCGATGTTCGAAGCCCTCGGTGAGTTACCGGCAACTGTCACTCGCTGGTGTCTGGAAGAGGACACTGCCGGACTAGTCAATTACCCGACCACTGAGCTGCCGTTTATCAGCCTGCCGCAACATCAGGCCTACCTGATTTACACCTCCGGCTCCACCGGAAAACCGAAAGGCGTGGTGGTGTCTCACGGTGAAATCGCGATGCATTGCCAAGCGGTCATTCAGCGCTTCGACATGCGCCCGGACGACTGCGAGCTGCACTTCTATTCGATCAACTTCGACGCCGCGACCGAGCGTTTGCTCGTACCGCTATTGAGCGGTGCGCAGGTGGTTTTACGGGCGCAAGGGCAGTGGGATGCGCAAGAAATCTGCGACCTGATTCGTCGCCACAACATCAACATCCTCGGCTTCACCCCGAGCTACGGCAGCCAATTGGCGCAATGGCTGGCGACCCAGGGTGAAACCCTGCCGGTGCGCATGTGCATCACTGGCGGCGAAGCCCTGACCGGTGAACACCTGGCGCGGATTCGTGCAGCGTTCAAGCCGAGCCTGTTTTTCAACGCTTACGGTCCGACCGAAACCGTGGTCATGCCGCTGGCCAGCCTCGCGCCCGAACAGCTGGAAGAAGGCTTGGGCAGTGTGCCGATTGGCAGCGTGATTGGCGCGCGGGTGGCGTACATTCTCGACGCGGACCTGGCCCTCGTACCGCAAGGGGCGACCGGCGAGTTGTACGTCGGCGGTGCCGGTCTGGCGCTGGGGTATCACCAGCGGCCGGACATGACGGCCGAGCGTTTTATCGCCGATCCCTTCGCTGCGGATGGCGGGCGTATATACCGCACCGGCGACCTGGTGCGCCAGCGCGCCGATGGGCTGGTGGAGTACCTCGGACGGATCGACCATCAAGTGAAAATTCGCGGTTTCCGCATCGAGTTGGGCGAGATCGAATCCCGCCTGCTGGAACATGCATCGATCCGTGAAGCGGTGGTACTGGCGCTTGATGCGCCGAGTGGCAAACAACTGGTTGGCTATCTGGTCACTGAGGTGGCCGAGGAAAAAGAAGCGCAACAAGCGGCACTGCGCGACGCCTTGAAACAACACCTTAAATCCCAGTTGCCGGATTACATGGTGCCGACGCACCTGATCCTGCTGCCCCGCATGCCGCTGACCGCCAACGGCAAACTTGACCGCCGTGCATTGCCGGCGCCGGACCCGGAGCTGAACCGTCAGCACTATGTGGCGCCGAGCAATGCGCTTGAGCTGAGCTTGACCGCGATCTGGTGTGAAGTGTTGAACGTCACGCAGGTGGGCCTCAACGACAACTTCTTCGAACTGGGCGGTGATTCGATTCTGTCGATCCAGGTGGTCAGCCGGGCGCGGCAGCAGGGCATCCATTTCAGCCCGCGTGACTTGTTCCAGCACCAGACCGTGCAAACCCTGGCTGCCGTGGCGACCCGCACCGAGCAGATCACTACCGAGCAAGGCTTGCTCAGCGGTGAATCGCGTCTGACGCCGATCCAGCACTGGTTCTTCGACACCGACATCCCCGAGCGCCAACACTGGAATCAGGCGTTGCTGCTGGAACCGAGCGTGGCGCTGGAACCCCATCGCCTGGAGCAAGCGCTGCTGGCGGTGATCGAGCAACATGATGCCTTGCGCCTGGGTTTCACCGAAATAGCCGGGCAATGGCGGGCCGAGCATCGGCCGGTGTCCGACACCGAATTGTTGTGGCAAGTGCGCGTGCCGGCCATGGACCAGTGCGAGGCTTTGTTTGTCGATGCCCAGCGCAGTCTCGATCTGGAAGCGGGGCCGTTGCTGCGTGCGTTGCTGGTCGATGGTCCCGAGGGGCAACAGCGGCTGTTGATTGCCATTCACCACTTGGTGGTCGACGGTGTTTCGTGGCGGGTGCTGCTGGACGATCTGCAAATGGTTTACCGTCAATTGGAGGCCGGGAAAACGGTCAATCTGCCGGCGAAAACCAGTGCCTTCAAGGACTGGGCGGCACGCTTGCAGGCCTACGCCGGCAGCGAATCCTTGCGCGAAGAGTTGAGCTGGTGGCTGTCGCAACTGGCCGGGCCTGATGTAGCGCTGCCGTGCGATCGTCCTGAGGGGGGCAGGCAGAATCGCCATGCACAAACCGTCAGCGTGCGCCTCGATGCCGAGCACACTCGACAATTGCTGCAACAGGCCCCGAGTGCCTATCGCACGCAGGTCAACGACCTGTTACTGACGGCGCTGGCCCGCGTGCTTTGTCGCTGGAGCGGCGACGAATCGGCACTGATTCAACTGGAAGGTCACGGTCGCGAGGCCCTGTTCGACGAGATCGACCTGACTCGCACCGTGGGCTGGTTTACCAGCGCCTATCCGCTGCGACTGACCCCTCTGGACGGGCAGGGCGCCTCGATCAAAGCGATCAAGGAACAATTGCGCGCCGTGCCGCACAAAGGCTTGGGTTATGGCGTGTTGCGTTACCTGGCCGATGACCTGTGCCGCCAGACCATGGCCGCGTTTCCGGTAGCTCCGATCACCTTCAACTACCTCGGCCAATTCGACCAGAGCTTCGGTACGGATGCCTTGTTCCATCCGCTCGATGAACCGATCGGCGCAGCCCACGATCCCCACGCGCCGCTGCCCAATGAGCTGAGCATCGACAGTCAGGTCTATGGCGGCGAACTGCTGCTGCGCTGGACCTTCAGTGCCGAACGTCATGACCCGCATACCATCGCTGAGCTGGCGGACGCCTATCTGGGCGAACTGCAAAGCCTGATCGAACATTGCCTGCAAGACGAGGCGGGCGGCCTGACGCCGTCGGACTTCCCGCTGGCGAAATTGACCCAGGCGCAACTTGACGCTTTGCCGGTCCCGGCGGCCGTGATCGAAGACGTCTACCCGCTGACCCCGATGCAGGAAGGCATGCTGCTGCACACCTTGCTGGAGCCGGGCACGGGGCTTTATTACATGCAGGATCGCTACCGCATCAACAGCGAACTCGATCCGCAGCGTTTCGCCCAGGCCTGGCAAGCGGTGATCGCCCGTCATGAAGCCTTGCGCGCTTCGTTTTGCTGGAACGTCGGCGAAGACATGCTGCAAGTGATCCACAAACCGGGCAGCACACCCATCGAATATCTCGACTGGAGCTCGATGGACGAAGCCGAGCAAGAACCGGCGTTGCAGACCTTGCTGAAGCGCGAACGCGAAACCGGCTTCGATCTGCTCAATCAGGCCCCGTTTCACCTGCGCCTGATCAAGGTCGGCGCGGCGCGTTACTGGTTCATGATGAGCAACCACCACATCCTGATCGATGCCTGGTGCCGCTCGCTGCTGATGAACGATTTTTTTGAGATCTACACCGCCCTTGGCGACGGTCGCGAAGCGCAACTGGCCATGCCACCGCGTTATCGCGACTACATCGGCTGGTTGCAACGCCAGAGCCTGACCGAGGCGCGTCAGTGGTGGAAAACCAACCTGCAAGGTTTCGAGCGGACCACGCCGATTCCGAGTGATCGACCGTTCCTGCGTGAGCATGCTGGCGACAGCGGCGGCATGATCGTCGGTGATCGCTATACAAGGCTCGACGCTCGTGACGGCGCGCAATTGCGCGAGCTGGCGCAGGCGCATCACCTGACCATCAACACCTTCGCCCAGGCGGCGTGGGCCCTGGTGCTGCGACGTTTAAGCGGTGATCGCGACGTGCTGTTCGGCGTCACGGTGGCCGGGCGCCCGGTCGACATGCCGCAGATGCAGCGCACGGTCGGGCTGTTCATCAACAGCATTGCGCTGCGGGTGAAAATGCCCGAAGACGACCAGCGTTGCAGCGTGCGCCAATGGCTGAGCGCTTTGCTCGACAGCAACATGCAGCTTCGCGAGTACGAATACCTGCCGCTGGTAAGCATTCAGGAAAACAGCGAACTGCCCAAGGGTCAGCCGCTGTTCGACAGCCTGTTCGTGTTCGAAAACGCCCCGGTGGAAGTGTCGGTGCTGGACCGGGCGCAAAACCTCAACGCGACCTCGGATTCGGGCCGCACCCACACCAACTTCCCGTTGACGGCAGTGTGCTATCCAGGCGACGACCTCGGCTTGCATCTGTCTTACGACCAGCGTTTTTTCGACGATTCGACCATCGAACGCATGCTCGGTGAGTTCAAGCGACTGTTGTTGGCGCTGGTCGAAGGCTTCCATGGCGACATGGCTGAATTGCCGTTGCTGAGCGCCGAGGAGCAGGATTTCCTGATTCACGACTGCAACCAGAGCGAACACGAGTACCCGCTGGAGCAAAGTTACGTCGCGTTGTTCGAAGCCCAGGTGGCTGAGCATCCACAGCGGATAGTCGCCAGTTACCTGGATCAGCAAAACAGTTACGTTGAACTGAACCAGCGCAGCAACCGCCTCGGCCACGCCCTGATCGCCGCCGGAGTCGGGCTGGATCAACCGGTGGCGTTGCTGGCCGAACGCAGCCTGGATTTGCTCGGCATGATCATCGGCAGCTTCAAGGCAGGGGCGGGTTATCTACCGCTGGATCCGGACCTGCCGAGCCAGCGCCTGAGCCGGATCATCGACTTGAGCCGCACGCCGTTGCTGGTGTGCACTCAGGCCTGTCGCGAGCAAGCGCTGGCGTTGCTGGATGAATGCGGCTGTGCCCAGCGGCCCAGGTTGTTGGTCTGGGAAGCGGTGCAGGCGAGCGCTGTTTCGGTGGCTGATCCGGGCCTCTACAGCGGGCCGGACAACCTTGCCTACGTGATCTACACCTCGGGCTCCACCGGACTGCCCAAAGGCGTGATGGTCGAGCAGCGCGGCATGCTCAATAACCAGTTGAGCAAGGTGCCGTACCTGAACCTGAGTGATGCCGACGTGATCGCCCAGACGGCTTCGCAAAGCTTCGACATTTCGGTTTGGCAGTTCCTCGCCGCACCGTTGTTTGGTGCGCGAGTGGACATCGTGCCGAACACCATTGCCCATGATCCGCAGGGCCTGTTGGCGCATGTATCAGCGCAAGGCATCACCGTGCTGGAAAGCGTGCCGTCGCTGATTCAGGGCATGCTCGCCCAGGAACGCATGAGCCTCGACGGTCTGCGCTGGATGCTGCCGACTGGCGAGGCCATGCCGCCGGAACTCGCGCATCAATGGCTGCTGCGCTACCCGGAGATCGGTTTGGTGAATGCCTATGGCCCGGCGGAATGTTCGGACGACGTGGCATTTTTCCACGTCGATCTGGCCTCGACGCGTGGCAGCTATTTGCCGATTGGTACGCCGACCGACAACAACCGTTTGTACCTGCTCGATGGCGCGCTGGACCTGGTGCCGTTGGGTGCCGTGGGCGAGTTGTGCGTGGCCGGCATCGGGGTCGGGCGCGGGTATGTCAGCGATCCGCTTCGCACGGCACCGGTGTTTGTGCCGAATCCGTTCGGGGCGCCAGGGGATCGACTGTATCGCACCGGCGACCTGGCCCGTCGGCGCAGTGACGGAGTGCTGGAATACGTTGGGCGCATCGATCATCAAGTCAAAATTCGCGGGTACCGCATCGAACTGGGGGAAATCGAAGCCCGCCTGCACGAACAGCCGGAGGTCCGTGAAGTTGCGGTGGGTGTGCAGGAAGGGGTGAATGGCAAGCACTTGGTCGGTTATCTGGTAGCAACCGATTCGGGCTTGAATACCGCTGATCGGCTGGAACGTATCAAACAACGCCTGCGCGCCGAACTGCCGGAATACATGGTGCCGTTACACTGGTTGTGGCTGGATCATCTGCCGCTCAACGCCAACGGCAAACTTGATCGCAAGGCTTTGCCTGCGCTGGAGATCGGCCAGTTGCAGAGCCAGGACTATCTGGCGCCGCGCAATGAACTGGAGCAGACGCTCGCGGACATCTGGGCTGAGGTGCTGAAAGTCGAGAAGGTTGGGGTACGTGACAACTTCTTCGAGCTGGGGGGGCATTCGTTGCTGGCAACGCAGATTGCGTCGCGGGTGCAGAAAGCGCTGCAACGGGATGTGCCGCTACGGGCGATGTTTGAGTGCAGTACGGTGGCGGAACTGGCGGAGTACATCCACGGCTTGGCAGCCAGTGACATCACCGAGGAGAAGGTGGATCGCTTGAATGACTTGATGGCGGAGTTGGAGGGGTTCTAGTTTCTTTAGCGCCTGTGAAGGCCCCTTCGCGGGTTTGCTCGCGAAGGGGCCGGTGAGTTCACCAACACAACGTCGGGTGAAACTATTTAGGCCCCAGAATCTTCGCCAATTTGTCCGGCGAAGGCGCGCCTTGCTGCTGTTGCAGCTCGCCCTTGTCATCCATGTAGAAAATCGCCGGGGTTGCCTGCAATTCCAGGTCTTCCATCAGCTGCATGTTCGTCGCCAGTTTCGCCTGAATGGCCGGCGGCACGTCCTTGAGGGCTTTGAGCGAACTCAGCTTGCCAGCCTTTTCGTGTTCTTCCAGCGCTTTGCCCGGGTCTTTGGCTGCCAGCAACGCCGCCGATTTGCCCGGACTGTCCTCGCGAATGATTCCGACCATGATGTGCCGCAATTGCACCTTGCCGGCCTTTACCCACGGCCGCGCCTGTTCCCAGAACACGTTGCAATAAGGGCAGTTCGGATCGCTGAACAGATAGACGATACGCGGGGCATCTTTTTTGCCATCAGCGATCCAGTTGCTGGCTTCCATCTTGCCCCAGACTTCCTTGGCCATTGGCGCGTAAACCAGCTTCTGCAACGGTGCGGTGGTCAGGTCATTGCCCTCGGCATCGTAGAGGTTGCCGAGCAATACATGCTTGCCATCCGGGGTCAGGTACAGCGCCATGCCACGGTTCTGGTATTGCGCTGCGTACCCGCGCAAGCCGTTGGGAGCATCGAACTGGCCGACGACTTTCGCGCCCTTGGCTTCGATCTTCTTGATCGCTTCAGGCAGTTCTTCAGCGGCCTGTGCCGACGGCAGGTGCAGCAGGGCAGCGCCCAGGGTCAGCGTCAGCAGGTGGCGGAGGCGGGGCATGGCAGTTTCCTTGAAGAGGGGGACGGTGTGGCAGAAGAAGGGGTGTCAAAGTTTTCCAGGGCGTGGGCCAGGCTGGCTTGTGAGAGTTCGCCCAAATGACTGCCCAGCAGGCGACCGTCATTGCTATAGAACAGCGTCGTCGGCAACGCCATCGAACCCACGGCCTGCCCCAATCGACCGCCGCCATCGAACAGCACGTTGGTCAGGCTCAAGCCCTGGGTTTCGAGGAAGGTGGCGACGCTTTGCATGCTTTCGGCCTGATTGACGAACAGGAAAGTCAGGTCCGGCCGGTGTTGCTGGGCATTTTCCAGTACCGGCATTTCCCGACGGCACGGCGGGCACCAGGTGGCCCAGAGATTGATCACCAGTGGACCGCCCCGGTAATCGGCCAGTTGCACGGTGTCACCGGCGGCATTGCGCAGGCTGATTTCCGGCAGGCGTGTGCCTTGTTCGTAAATGCCCAGGGAGACGGTCGCCAGCAGCCAGAACACCAGGCCGCTGCCCAAGCCGAACCCCAGAGGTCGGCGCAATCCCGGTCGACGCCAGCCGCGATACAGCGCCGTAAGCAGCAACACGATCACCCCCGGCCAGGCGAGGAATCCACCGTCGCGAAGGTCGATGATTTGCCACGGATCGTTGCGGTAGTGCGCCCAGTAAACGGCGACGAAACTGACCCGGGCCGCCAGCATGCCCGTCAGGAACAGGCTGAACAGCACCGACTCGGGGTTTTCGCCACCCCGCTTGGCCACCCGCCAGCCGACAAACGTCGCCAGCGCCAGGGCGCTGATCAGCAGCAGATGATTGAGCGCGATGGCGAAGGTGCCGAGGGTAAAAGTCAGCATTAACGGGCGTCTCGGGTCGTGGTCCAGCGTTGCAGGAAGGTGTCGGCATCGACCTCGCCGGTGATGCGCTGGCTGCGACGCTCTTCGCCGTCGGCGCCGATCCACAGAAAACTCGGTGGCCCCGGCACTTTATAACGGCCGAGCAGTTCGCGGCTGGCGGCATTGTCGGCGGTGACATCCAGCCGGAGCAAGCGCACATCGCTCAACGCTTGCATCACGTTGGCTTTGCCGAAGACCTGTTTTTCCATGACTTTGCACGAGATGCACCAATCGGCGTAGTAATCCAGCAGCACCCATTGGCCCTGTGCCCGCGCCGCGTCCAGTTCCCGTTGCAACGCTTGCGGGTCTTTGATGGTGGTGAAGGCCTCGTGGCCGACAGGTGCAGCGGCACTGGCCGTGGTTGAACCGCGATAGACCTGCAGTGGCTGATACAAATCGTCGCTACCGCCCGCTGCACCGATCACCAACAGACTGCCCCACAAACCCAACAGTAATGAGCTGGCGCCGAACACGTGCGCCGTCCGACCAAAACCGCTGGACTGGCGCCAGGCGCTGTAAGCCGCCGACAACAGCAGTGCGCCGCACAATCCGATCCACAACGATTCATCCAGCACCGGACGCAACATCAGCAACGCCGTGGCGAGGAACAGGAAACCAAAGATGCCTTTGAGCAGGTTCATCCACGCACCAGGCTTTGGCAAGAAGCGGTTGCCGATTGTCACCAGCAGCAATAGCGGCACACCGATGCCGATGCCCATGGCGAACAGGATCAGCCCGCCATGCAGCGCATTACCGCTTTGCGCGATGTAGAGCAGGGCACCGGCCAACGGCGCGGTCATGCATGGACCCACCAGCAAACCGGACAAGGCACCCAGTGCACCGGCGCCGACCAGACTGCCACCACGTTGATTGCGCGACACGTTTTCCAGACGGTCGCGCACGGCCACCGGCAATTGCAACTCGAAGAACCCGAACATCGGCAACGCCAACAGCACAAATACCGCCGCGAAACTGCCCAGCAGCCACGGGTTTTGCAGCAGCGCTTGCAGGTTTGCACCGAGCAATGCGGCCAATACGCCCATCGCCGCATACACCAGCGCCATGCTCACCACATAGCTGCCCGCCAGGGCAAACCCGCGTTTAGGCGTGGCGCCGCTGCCCACAACCAAGCCGGCCAGAATGGGTAGCATCGGTAACGAACAAGGCGTGAATGCCAGCAGCAGACCCAAACCGAAAAACACCAGCAAACTCCAGCCCAGCGCCCGTTGTTGCAGGTCACTGGCCAGGGTTTGATCCGCAGCTTCGTTTACGGCGACCGAGATGCTGCCGCCCAGATCCACCACCTGCGTTTGCGGTGGATAACACAAACCGGCATCGGCGCAGCCCTGGAAGCCCACCTTGATCTGACCGCTCGCGCCGGCCGGGATCTTCAGTTCCAGACCTTGGCGGTAAACCTGCTGTTCACCGAAGAACTCGTCGCTGTGCGCTTCGCCTTCCGGCAGGACGGGATGCTGTTCGGTAGGCAAGCCATCGAATTTCAGTCGTTTCTGATAAAGGTAATAACCGTCAGTAATCTGCCAATAGAGCTGTGTTTCACCGGATTCGAGGCGTTCGGACGTGAAGACGAACGCCTTTTCCACTGGCAGAAACTCAGGTTTTGTTTCGAACGGATTGGTCCCTGCCTGGGCCAGACTCGAGATCAAAAGGAAGAAAAATAGAAACAGACGACGCATGGGTAAGCCTTATCCCTGTGCAGGTGAGGTGCACAATGGGAGGCGGCGATTAACCGATGATTAACCGCACGCCGCACATCGGTGAGTCCTCAGTCCCTCAGCAGTCCCGGCCAATTACCGTCATTGATGTTTATCGGGCCGGTCTCGGCTTTATTATTTTTCAGGTTGTACCTGATGTATTCGTTGTTGGTGAGGAAGATGTAGTAATAAGTGTCGAATAGAGGCGCGTCATTTTGTACGGCGCCTATGATTCGGTTTTTATACGGTGACAAGCCAGGCCAGGATTCAGGCGTAATTGGCAGTCGTGTTGTTTTGTTGGTGATGTAGTTGAAGATGATGTAGTGCCCGTCGTTTGTCAGGAAACGGAATACGTTTTTGGGAGCGAAAGTATCCCACCAGGTGCCGGCGACGATAGTGTCAAAATAAGGCGCTAGTGAGTGCCATATCGAGTTTTCAAGAAGGTAGTTGGCAACTGGCTTGTCAAGGTCCTGATCGTATTTGCAGACCATTGGTTTGCCAGTGGTGTTATAAAAAAACCATAAAATGTCATCGCCCCCACCCCCTGTGCCACCGAGTGCGGGGGCCGTGAATCCGAATCGCAGATTCTTTAATTGGGCATGAACGGCTCCCCAGCTATCGGATGTGATGTCGGCAGGAAATCCATTTTCGACGGTGTTTGAACTGATATCAAAGCGAGAGTATTTATTAGTGTCTTTGAAGAAGAAGTAAATTTTGTCTTTGCCGGAACGCCAATCAACGGCTACAAAATTTTTGAGTGTTTGCATAGTCTGATTCCTTTCAGTTGTTTGAGTTTTTGTCTGGGTAGTTACTGTGTTTTAGTGTGGTGCAGGGTTATCTTACTTGTATGGATTTAGAACTTGGAATGATTTGTTGTTCTTGTGTGTGTCTGTTTGAAACGGATAATGATCTTTAATTTGGACAAAGGAGCGTCTGACTGATTGTCGGGCTGTTCGCCAGCCACCACTGTTGCCATAATTGCGCCTTAATCCTCAGCTGTTTTACTCGCGTTTTTAATCCTGGAGCGCCCATGCACGTACTGGTTTGTGAAGACGATGAGCTGATCGCCAGCGGTATTGTCGCCGGCCTCTCCGCACAGGGCCTGACGGTCGAGCACGTCGCCACCGCTTCAGCTGCGCGCGCGATGCTCAAGGTCGCTGAGTTCGACGTCATGGTGCTCGACCTCGGCCTTCCAGACGAAGACGGCCTGAAGCTGTTGCAGCAATTGCGCCACAACGGTCTTGAGATTCCGGTGTTGATTCTCACCGCACGGGATTCAGTGACGGATCGCGTCGATGGCCTGCAAGCCGGCGCCGATGATTACCTGCTTAAACCGTTCGATCTGCGTGAACTCGCCGCGCGTCTTCACACGTTGCTGCGCCGGGTAGCCGGGCGCAGCGTCAACCTGATTGAACACGGTGCCCTGACGTACGACCCCAGCAGCCGCGAAACCCTGCTTGGCGGGCAGCCGGTGGACTTGTCGCGCCGGGAGCAGGCGTTGTTGCAGGCTTTGCTGCATAACCGGGGGCGCGTGCTCTCCACCGAGCAACTCAAGGACAGCGTCTACGGTTTCAACGACGAACTGGAAAGTAACGCCCTTAACGTCCATATCCATCACCTGCGGCGTAAACTCGGTAACGGTATCGTCGAAACAGTGCGCGGCCTGGGCTATCGCCTGGGACCGGCTAGTGGCGGAGAACACTCAAAGTGATGAGCCTGCGTTTGCGCCTGAGCCTGACCCTCGGCGCCGCTTTTGCGTTGATCTGGGCCTTGGCGGCGGCCTGGATGCTCAGCGACTTGCGTAATCAAATGATGTTTTCCCTCGACCAGCGGCTGGTGGCTTCAGCGCGGATGGTCGCCGGGTTGCTGGAGCAATTGCCGGCATTGCCGAGCAAAGGCGAGGGCACTCACTTCAGCGCGGAACAACTGAATATTCCCGGCGGTATGGCTTGTCAGGTCAGTTCGCTGCGCGGGGAAATTCTTGCTCGTAGTCACAGTGACCCCGAACAGAAACTGGAAGCCGAGAAAATGGGTTTCCACGATCAGATGATCGACGGCGCGCCCTGGCGCAGTTTCACGCTGGCGCGGGGCGATCTGCGCATCACTACCGCCGACCGGCAAATCGAGCGCGAGGCGCTGAACATGTCGATTCTGCTGGCCGCGTCGGTACCGGTCGGTGTGGCGTTGCTCGGTTGCCTGTGCCTGTTGTGGCTGGGGATCGGCCAAGGGTTGGCGCCGCTCAACCGTATGCGCGATGCGCTGATGCGACGCAGCGCTGATTCCCTCGAACCGTTGCAGATCCAGCCACTGCCCAGCGAGCTGCAACCGTTGCTGGATACCCAGAACCAGCTGCTCCAGCGGATCGGCAAGGCCATCGAGCGCGAGCGACGTCTGACCGGCGATGCGGCGCACGAACTGCGCAGCCCGCTGACAGCCATCAAGACTCACCTGCAAGTGGCACGCATGACCGACGGCGCAGCGCGGGATCAGTCCCTGGCCCGGGCCGAAGAGGGCGCCGACCGCATGCACCGGACCCTTGAACAACTGCTGTTACTGGCGCGGGTCGAGGGCAGCCTGTCGTTCGATGACGGCGTACAGTGCAGCGCCGAGCAAGTGGCGAAACTGGCGATTCAGGACGCGGCCAGCGGAGATCGGCAGCGCATCAAGCTGCAAATGCCGAGCAAATTTTCCAATGCGCCGGTGCAAATGCCCGCCGTGTTGTCGATTGCCGCGTTGCGCAACTTGCTCGACAACGCCTTGCGCCACACCCCGGGTGATGGAGCCGTGGAGTTGAGCCTGGATACGTCCGGCAATCGTGCGCGTTTTCTGGTTCGTGACCACGGGCCAGGGATTGCCGAAGACGACTTGCAAAACCTGACCCAACGCTTCTGGCGCAATGGCCAGAGCACCGGTTGCGGGTTGGGGCTGGCGATTGTTCAGGCGATTGTCCAGCGCTGCGGTTGCACGTTGCGTTTTGACAGCCAGCCGGATGGGCTGCGGGTCGAATTGACCATGCCACTACAAGCCCACTGACCACCAACCCCAATCGCCCTGTGGGAGCGAGCCGCCCGGAGCTGGCTCGCAGCCACAGGGGGCCGACGCGTATCCATGCACAAAGCGTTGTCAAAGGTCTAAATCCTTGAGCCCCTGATGCGTTTCCAGAACAGGAAACCTTATTGAGGGGTCGAGAGATGTCAGTCGCTACCAGCCTTATCGAAAATCAGCCGGCCCGGATTGTCCCGGTGCACGCCGAGACGCTTTATCAATTCAACGAATCGCCGCTGCTGGCCCGTCAAAATCAGCAGGAATCCAACGCCCGCAGCTACCCGCGGCGCATTCCCCTGGCGTTGAAACGCGCCAGGGGCATTTATGTCGAAGACGTCGAAGGCCGTCATTTCATTGATTGCCTGGCGGGCGCAGGCACGCTGGCGCTGGGGCACAACCACCCCGTGGTGATCGAAGCGATCCAGCAAGTACTGAGCGATGAACTGCCGCTGCACACCCTCGACCTGACCACGCCGGTCAAGGATCAGTTCGTGCAGGACCTGTTCGGTTTGTTGCCGCCGGCCTTGGCTGCCGAGGCGAAGATCCAGTTCTGTGGCCCAACCGGCACCGACGCGGTGGAAGCCGCGCTGAAACTGGTGCGCACCGCCACCGGACGCAGCACCGTGTTGTCATTCCAGGGCGGTTATCACGGCATGAGCCAGGGCGCCTTGAGCCTGATGGGCAGCCTGGGGCCAAAAAAACCGTTGGGCGCCTTGATCAGCAGCGGCGTGCAGTTCATGCCGTACCCCTACGATTACCGTTGTCCGTTCGGCCTCGGTGGCGCGCAGGGCGTGCAGGTCAACCTCAATTATCTGGACAACCTGCTGAATGACCCTGAGGCGGGCGTGCAATTGCCGGCCGCCGTGATTGTTGAAGTGGTGCAGGGCGAAGGCGGGGTGATCCCGGCTGATCTCGACTGGTTGCGTGGCGTGCGGCGCATCACCGAAAAGGCTGGCGTGGCGTTGATCGTCGATGAAATCCAGAGCGGTTTCGCCCGCACCGGCAAGATGTTCGCTTTCGAGCACGCCGGCATCATTCCGGATGTGGTGGTGATGTCCAAGGCCATCGGCGGCAGCTTGCCGCTGGCGGTGGTGGTTTATCGCGACTGGCTCGACACCTGGCTGCCGGGCGCGCATGCCGGGACCTTCCGTGGTAATCAGATGGCCATGGCCGCCGGTTCCGCAGTGATGCGTTATCTGGTCGAACACAAGGTGTGCGAGCACGCAGCCGCCATGGGCGAGCGCTTGAGCGAACACCTGCGCATCCTGCAGCGGGACTTCCCGCAGTTGGGCGACATCAGGGGGCGCGGCCTGATGCTCGGCGTTGAACTGATCGACCCGACCGGCACGCCGGACGCTCAGGGCCATCCACCGATATTTGCGCGCCTGGCACCGCTGGTGCAGCGCGAATGCCTCAAACGCGGGTTGATTCTTGAGTTGGGCGGGCGTCACGGCGGCGTAGTGCGGTTCCTGCCGCCGCTGGTGATCACTGCCGCTGAAATCGATCAGGTGGCCGAGATCTTCGGCCGGGCCATGGCCGCAGCCACCGCCAGCCTCTAAATTTTTTCGCCCCTTGAACGTTCTTTCTACATAACGGTTGCGCACGCCGCGCAGCCCACCTTACAGCGATGGAGAAATACCATGACTTCCGTATTCGACCGCGAGGACATCCTCTTTCAGGTCGTGGTCAACCACGAAGAGCAATACTCGATCTGGCCTGATTACAAAGCCGTACCCGCAGGCTGGCGCACGGTGGGCAAGAGCGGTTTGAAAAAGGAATGCCTGGCTTACATCGAAGAAACCTGGACGGACATGCGCCCGCTGAGTTTGCGGCGCAAGATGGAAGAACAGGCGGCTTTGGCTCACTGAGTCCGGGCGCAAAAAGAAGCCCGCTGAACCGAAAAGGTCAGCGGGCTTTTTCATGTCCGGATGATCGTTCCCACGCTCTGCGTGGGAATGCAGCCAGGGACGCTCTGCGTCCCAATGCGGACGCAGAGCGACATTGAGGCATTACCACGCAGAGCGTGGGAACGATCTGACTGGCTTACGCGCCGTTCAATCCGTTGATCACCAAATCCACATTCCCTTCCAGCTCCGCCACCGGATCCGCCGCATCCACACTTAGCACAACCAACCGGCTACCCGCCTCGGCAATCACCGCTTTCACCGCGTCCGAAGGCTGCCGATGATGCAGTACCACCGCTACATCGTTGTCCTTGAGTGTCGCGCCCCATTGCTTGAGTGCTTCAGGCGTCCACTCGGCATCCGGCCGTGCATCGATCCCGATCAGCTCCAGATTGAGCCCGCCAATCAAATAGCCGAAGTGATCGCTGAGGCTCATCACACTAAGGTTTTCAGCACTGGCCAACCGCGCTTCGCTGTCGGCGCTGAATTTGAGCAAGCGCTGTTTCAGCGCCGCCAGATTAGCCTCGATCCTGGGCTTGGCTTCAGGCGCCATACGCACCAGATCCGCGGCCATCACGTCAGCCATGCGCCCCATGTTGTTGCTGGAAAACCACGGCTGACTGTTCAAACCGTCGACCTTGTTGTCCGGCTGCACGGCGATGCCGGGCAGGGCGCCATCCACCGGGCGGGCGGCGTCGACTTCGACGATACGGATGTTGCTGCGACGGGAGATCGGGTACAGCGGATCATCCGGCCACAGCGAGCGCAGGCCGATCACGGCATCGGCATCCGTCGCCAGTTTGGCCAGCGCCGGAGCGCCACGGCCGGTGAAATAGGCGGTCTGACGGCTGCCGGGCAGGTTCGCCGGCGCGGCGCGTTCAAGGTTGACGTTGGTGCCCTTGAGCAAGACTTCGCCCAGCCCGTAAGTGATCGGCAAGGACGCCAGCACGTGTAGCGCTTTGGCGTTGTCCGCCGCAAAAGAGGTGTTGACCAGCCCACACAGGGCAATGGCCAGGGTCAGTTGACGCAGAGAAAAAGACATTTATCCAAGATTCCCTTTCAGGCTGGGGACGACACCGCGCGCAATGGCGGACAGGGCGAAGGCGATACCGGCCACCAGAATGATCGCGGCACCGGACGGAATCGGCAGGTCGAAGACAATTGGCGCCAGAATCCCGCACAGCGTGCTGACCGTGGCGATCAACACCGAGCACCAGAAGAAGCCCTTCAACGACTGGCTGAGCAACCGCGCGGCCGCCGCTGGAATCACCAGCAGGGCGCCGACCAGAATCGCGCCGATGACCTTCACCGCTGCCACGGTGATCAGCGTCACCAGAATCACAAACAGATAATCCAGGGTCTTCACCGCCACCCCGCGCACCGCCGCCAGTTGCGGGTTGAAACTGGCCAGCATGATGCGGTTGTACAGCGGCAAGGCCAGCGCCATGACCAGCGAACCGACAATGGCCAGGACCGCCAGATCATTGCCGTTGACGGTCAGCACCGATCCGAACAATACGTTTTCGAGAATGTGCACGTTTATCTTGCCCGCCAGAATCAACAGCAGGCTCGCGCCCAAGGCCAGGGACACCGACAGGAACACCCCGATCAATGTATCCGGTGCCAGGCCGGTGCGGTTGCGCAGGTAGTTGAGCAGGATGCCGAACAGTAAACAGTAGCCAAACAAGCTGCCGTAAGGCCCAGTGTAGGGTTCGCCGAGCAGAATGCCGATGGCCACGCCGGTCAGCGCAGCGTGCCCCACGGCTTCGGAGAAAAACGCGAAGCGCTTGACCACCACCAACGTGCCCAACCCGCCCAATACCGGGCCGATCAACAGACCAGCGAGCAGCGCGTTGACCACAAACCCATAAGCCAGCGCCTCGGGCAGGTAACCCGAAGAGGCCCAGCCCTGAATCATCAAACGAAAGGCTTCGTAACTCATCACGCGGCGCTCCGTGGATGGGTGGCGAACAGGGTCAGCAAGCGTTCCGGCGTCAGCGCCTGTTTCGGCGTGGCATCGAACAGCACCCGGCGATTGAGCCCGGTGACGCGATCCGCCAGACGCCCGACCGCTTCCAGATCGTGCTCGATCCACAGCACGGTGATGCCGCTGCGACGCCAATCGCCGAGCAGCCGCTCGAACACTTGAATACCGGCTTCATCCAGCGCCGACATGGGTTCGTCGAGTACCAGCAACTGCGGTGCCGGGATCAGCCCTTGAGCCAGCAACACCCGTTGACGCTCACCGCCGGACAACGCACCCATGCGCCGCTTGCGCTTGTCCTGCATGCCAACCCGCTCCAGCGCTTCACCAATCGCTACCGCGTAGTGTTTGCTCAAGCCGAGGAACGCCGGACGCCGCTGACACATGGCGGCCATGAAATCGTCGACGGTCATTGGCAAGCCGCGGTCAAACTCCAGCGCTTGCGGCACGTAGCCGATGGTTCCGGAATCGCCCGGCCACTGCAGGCTCAAGCGACCCTGATGGGGCATTTGTCCCAGCAAGGTTTTGATCAGCGAACTTTTGCCGCCACCGTTGGGGCCGACCAGCGCATGCACGCTGCCGGGCTGAACCTGAAAGGTCACTTTGTCGAGGATTGTCGTGCGGCCGAGGGTCAGGCTGATATCGGCGAAATCCAGCGTCGGTCCGGTGCTCTGGACTGACAGGGTTTCTTGTGCGGTCATTGTCCCGACTCCTGTATCGCCCGGACGACGGTGTTGAGGTTGCCGGTCATTTCTTTTTCGTACTTGTCGGTGGTGTATTCGCCGTAGGAAATGTGCGACAGCGGGTACAGCTTCACCCCGGATTCACGCTGGATGGTGTCGACGTAAGAGGAAGGGAAATCCATCTCCGAGAAGATCACTTTCACGTCCAGTTCGCGTAATTGGTCGATGGTTTTTTTCAACTGGCTCGGGCTCGGTTCGATACCGTGAGCCGGCTCGACCACGGCAGTGACTTCCAGGCCGAATTCGCGCAGCAAATAGTCATACGCCGCGTGGACCGTCGCCACTCGTAGTTCGGCGTTGGGTGCCTGGGTCAGCTTCGCCAGGGCGTCGGCGCGCATCTTGCGCAGGCGTTTGCCGTAGGCGCGGGCGTTCTCGGTGTAGGTCTTGGCGTTGGTGGGGTCAAGTTTGCCCAGTTCCCGGGCGATGTTGTTGACCTGGGCAATCGAGGCACTGATCGACAGGAACGTATGCGGATTCACCACTTTGCCGGCACCGCGTGCGGCAACACCGGTGGCGGCCAGCAACGGCACGTTTTCGTTGGCTTCGATCACCGGGATATTCGGCGTTTCGCTGGCGGCGATCATGCGGTCGGCGAAGTCGTCATGGCCGACGCCATTGAGCACGATCACGTCCAGCCCGCTGATACGCTTGATGTCTTCGGCGCGGGGTTCGTAGGCGTGTGGGTTGAAACCGGCCGGAATCAGCGGCACCACTTCGGCCTTGTCGCCGACGATGTTGGCCACGTAGCTGTAATAGGGGTGCAAGGTGATGCCGATGCGCAGGCGCTTGGTGTCGTCGGCGTGGGCCAGTGGAGTCAGCAGGCAGGCCAGCAAGCCGACCCATAGCAGGCGCAAGAAAGATGAATTAGGCATGGGAAAGCGGTCTTCTCTCGGGTGAAGGCAGGGTTCAGTGCCGGTGCTGGCGGGTCACGCCGGCATCGAATTGCGCGACGATCTGCTGCCAGCCGGCGCTTTCGAGTGCGGTGTCAGCCAGGTCAGCCGGCGCTTTGAGGTCAGTGGCGCGGTTGAGCCAGATGTCCGGCGCATCGTCGCCAGCGCTCAGGCGCATCAAAAACGAACCGGCCACGGCGGGGGCCTGGCTTCGACCGAAGTAGGCCTTGGCCTCAAGCAGTTGCCAGGCATGGTCGCCACGACTGACCGAACTGGCGTCTTGGGCAAACGGTGCAAAACCTTCATCGGCGAGGGTCGCGGGTGTCGGCAGGGATGGCTGTTCCTGGCGCAGCAGGTGAATCTCGTCCAGCGTCACTCGCAGGTCGGCGTATATACCTTGTTCGGAAGCGCTCAAGTCACGACGGGCATCCAGTTGATGGTTGCCCACGATGCTCACGGCCTGAGACTCGTGGCGCCAGGCGACCACCGAGCCGGCCACGGCCAGAATCATCAGGCACAACAGCAATACATACAGGGTTTCATGGCCGGCACCGGCCGGACGGACGATTTGAGTGGTGGGCGTACTCATGGGGTTTGGATGTCCGCCTGGTCGATCTCGACGACGTGGCCGGGACCTGCGTCAAACAGCACATAAAACTCAGCGCCGGGTTTCTTGAAAGTCAGTGTGGAATCGGCGCCGAGTTTGCCCGGGACCAGAATGGTTTCGTCGTAGCCGATCACGTCCAGGGTCACGCCCGGCGCACCACTGCCGTCGGAGAATCCGCCGGTGCATTTGATCTGTTCGGCATCGATGGCTTTGCATTCGCACATCGGGTTATGCGCCAGGGCGCTGGCGCTGAAGCCGGCGCAGAGCACCAGCAACGCGGCGTGTATCGGTCGAAAAGTGCTGATCATGGTTTGCCTCCTTGTTGGTTCAGCCACGCGAGGGTGGCAGGCGATGCCTGGCTCAGGGGGAGGGAGGCTTGATGCATCGCGCCGTCCCAGCCCTCCATGGTGATCCACAACTCGGCGTCAGCCTTGGTCTTTTCCGGGATCGGCAACATGGCGCCCATGCGGTGCGGCGTACCAAAGAAAATCACCCCGGCGGCACGCAGGCTGCGCGGCTTGCCGATGCGCAGGTAAGTTGCTTTGACCTGTTCACGGCAGAGGTCGCAGAGCGCGGCGTTGAAGCTCTTCATGTAGCCGGCCGGACCATCGAGCGTCGGGGCCTCGTTGCGAAACTCGGCTAGACGCAGGCTCCATGGACCGACCTGGACTTCTCCGATCTCTCGCTCACCCAATCCGGTGTCGCCGCGAAACAGCGCCGCATCAGCGAAGTATTTGGGCATGAACCCCAGCGGCACCAACAGCAGCAGCACGTTGATGTGGAAGCGCCATTTGAGCCAGAAGCGGCGCAGTGTCGAGTCAGGTGTTTGCTTGGCGCGCGCGTTCATTGGCTGACCTCCGTAACGGCTTGCACCCGTGGCTTTTTGTTGCTGCGCTTGAGGGCGTTGGCCGTGGCCAGGGCGGTGCGTTTGGTCCAGATCAGCAAGCCGCTGAGGACCATCATGCTCAGGAGCAGCCCGAAGAAGAACCAGATCAGCTTGATCCAGATCCCGCCGAAATCGCCGGTGTGCAACGGACGCATGGACTCGGTGACCAGTTCCAGGCCTGAACGGTCCGCCAACAGGCGGGTGGAGGCGATGTCACCGTTATACGGGTTGATATCGGCAGTCTGAAACATCAGCGGATACCAACTGCGACCGCCCACGGTGAGGTAGCTATAGGCGTTGGCGGGGAGGGTGACAAAGCTGTCGTCCAGACCAGGAATGCGCTCTTTGGCCTGTGCAATGGCAGTTTCGAGGCTGATCAGCGGTGCCGGCGAACCATCGGTGGTCACTGGCACACTCTCACGCGGAACCACCAGGGCCACGGGGGCCGTGGAAATCGTGACCTGGTTATCGAACATGAACGCTTGAATCAGGAACCAGGTGCTGGTGATGGAAATCACCGCAATGAACCAGATCGACCAGATGCCGCTCAGGCGATGAAAGTCGCCCCAGAAAATCCGCGCGCCATGACGAATGCGTAAGGTCGGGCGCAAGAAACCCTTCCAGAAACGCTTGTACACCACCAGCCCGGTGACCAGTGACGCCAGCAGCGGCAGGCTCAGGAAAGACACCAGGTACCAGCCCCAGCTGTAACCGTTGGTGAACGGCACCAGCCACCAGCCGTGCAGCGCTCGGGTAAATGCCTTGAAATCGAATGCCGGGGCGGTGCCCTGAATCACGCCGCTATACGGGTTGACGTACACCGTCACCGAGCGACCATCCGGGTAACTGACGCCGACGTCGAGGGCAAAGTGGGATTCGTCGGGGCGGCTGATGGACTCGACCAGCGTATTGGGCTCGGCCTGTTTGATCGCCGCAATGATCTGGTCATAGCTGAGCAGCGGCGCATCGTCCGACGGCTGGCTGGCGCGCATTTGCGGGTTGGCCAGCCAGACGATTTCCTGGCTGATCACCGCCAGCGTGCCGGTGACACAGACGATCAGCACGAAAAACCAGATCGGCAACGCCAGCCAGCCATGGACCAGAAACCAGAGTTTGGAGCGGGATTTCTTCGACATGATTGAAGGTCTTGTATCGATGAGCGGGCCTCTGCTGCGGGCTTCCCAGCGTTGAGGTCCATGAAAAGGCCGGCGGGGCTTTTGCTTGCGCACGCCAACTACATGCCTATAAGACGGATGAGAATCAGTAAACCCGAAAGGTGATGTGAAAGTAAATGTTTCTTATTAGCGAATGTGTGTTGATGAGGGAGGGGGCAAAGCGGGGTTTTGTGGTGTTGGAAATGGCCTATCGCGAGCAAGCTCGCTCCCACAGGGGACGGAGTACGCCAGTCAAACGTGGAAGCGAGCCTGTCAGGCACTGAAGATCTTAACCTTGCTGAAACATCTCCTTGGCCCGTTGCTCAATCTGCTCTTGAGTCAAATCCTCCTTGCGCGTGGCCAGAAACCACAAGTGTCCATACGGATCCATCAGCGTCCCGGAACGGTCACCGTAAAACTGGTCCTTGACCTCCGACACCACTGTGCCACCCGCCGCAATCGCTTGTTTATAGGACTTGTCCACATCCGTCACATACAGATGCAGGCCCACCGACGGTGAGTTGTCAGGATTGCTCAACGGCCCCTGATCACACGGTGTGCCGAGCATGACCGGGCAGTCGCCGATCCGCAGTTCGGCATGTCCGATCCCGCCGTCCGGCATGGCCAAACGCATGACTTCGATGGCGCCAAAGGCCTTCTTGTAGAACTCGATCGCTTCAGCCGCTTTGTGAATGCCCAGATACGGGGTGATGCTGTGATAACCCTCTGGAATGGGTTTTACGCTCATGATGAATCTCCCTGTTTGTTGTTGTGGAAGAAAAGGCGTCCTGTGTCGATTTCCGACCGAATAAATATAGGCCCGTGTCGTGTTGGCTACCGAGCGCCCGACGAGCAGTAACGCTGTTCAGCTAACAACAGCGCAGCAGCAGATTGCCGACTACGCATTGAAAGCGGGACCTGTGGGAGCGAGCCGACTTCGGGCGGCGTTCCGACGATGGCCGCGCCGTTATTTCGGATCTGCATTTGATTGCAGCAGCAGCGCCCCCGCCGGTGGGCTAAATCGACAACTGCAACACGCGCTCGCCCTGAACATTCTCCTTCACCCGGCGCTTGTTCACGGCCAGCTCACCGATCTTGATCAGCCGCGTGCGGGTCACGTTTCGGCTCAGGCCCAGCAGGGCGGCGGTGTGGACCTGGTTGTAATGGCAGAAGCGATAGGCTGCGCGCAATAACGCGTCTTCGACTTTTTCATGCAGCGCACCGGCCTGTTCTGCGAACAGCTTTTGAAACGCTCGATCCAGCAGGGCTTCCGGTGAATCGTCGATATTGGCGTGGTAATCGTCCTGGCGCTCGATGCGCATGTTGGACAGGCGCAGGTCATCGCGTTCGATCACACCATTACGGCAGATCAGGAGCGTGTGATGGATGACGTTCTCCAGCTCGCGGATGTTGCCCGGCCAACTGTAGCTGCGCAGTTTCAACTCGGCTTCTTTGCTGATGGTGATGCGGCCATAGCCCAGGCGCTGACTGTAGGTTTCGATGAAATGTCGGGTCAGCGGCAGGATGTCGCCGGGGCGCTCGCGCAAGGGGCTCAACTCCAGGCTGACCACGTCGAGACGGTAATAAAGGTCTTCGCGAAAATGCCCGGCGTTAATGGCTTTTTCCAGTTGTACGTTGGTCGCGGCCAGCACACGTACGTCGATGGGAATGCTCTTGCGCGAGCCAAGCCGGACCACTTCGCGCTCCTGCAACACGCGCAGTAACTTGACCTGGATAGCCATCGGCAGATCACCGATTTCATCGAGGAACAGCGTGCCACCATCAGCCTCCTCAAACCATCCGGCCTTGGCGCTCAACGCGCCAGTAAAGGCACCTTTTTCGTGGCCGAACAGTTCGGCCTCGACCAGCGATTCGGAGAACGCGCCGCAGTTCACGGCTACGAACGGCTGGTTACGCCGGGCGCTGAGGTTGTGGATGTGTCGCGCCACCAGCTCTTTGCCGGTGCCGGTTTCGCCGATGATCAACACACTGGCCTCACTGGGTGCAACTTGTTGCAGATGGGCGAGCAAGGCCTGGGATTTCGGATCTTCGAATACCTGTGCCGTGGCACGGATCGAGGTGGCCAGCGCGGGCGAGGGCGGTAAGGTCAGCAATTGCATGGGGTTCGCTCCATGAAATGAAAGCTATGAATAGAAAGTCGGAGACGACAAGGCCTGGTTCAGCGACCAGTCACCCAGCTCATGGAGTTTGTAATCCACCGGGTCATGCAGGGGGGTGAGTGCTCAGGTTGCGCCAATGGATGACTGTTGCCCGGCAAACAGTTGCTTGGGCAACACTTCGTCAGGCGATGGCGTTGTTATAGTGGGTGTGTGTTATTCCTCAAAAGACATTAAATTAATATTAATAGCTCAAAAAGGAATATGGTTCGTTGCGGCTTGTTGAGTGTTTGCGGAAGTCGATAGCCACTATCGAGAGCGTTGATTTCTGCTAGAGAAACGGCGCGAGTAGCCTGTGTTCATTGCCCCGAACCCAGATGCAGGACGCCAACAATGAAACCTTTAATCGCTACTTTCTTGCTGCTCGCCATCTCCGTGCTTGCCGGATGTGCCAGCCATGTTTCACCGGAATTACGGCCCTACACCGCCGAAGAATCCAGGGAATTGGCGCTTGAGGAATTGAACCGTCGTGGTTTGTCTTTCGAGGAGTACCACGCGAAGAAAGCGGCATTACTCGGTCAACCGCAGAAACCCTTTGGTTTCGATAAACACGGCGAGATGAACGCCGAACGTGCTGTACAGCTTCACGGTCGTCCAAGTTGATTGAAAACTGTACCGCTCGAAGTTTTACGTAACTGTCCGTGGGTTTCCCGCAAGGCGTGCGATAGGGTCTTAACACCCGATTGACCCAAATGGACTGCCGCTCATGACGCTCTCACTCGACCTGCTGATGGGCTTCGCCCTGTTTGCACTCGTCACCTCGATCACTCCCGGCCCTAACAACACCATGTTGCTGGCATCAGGCGTGAACTTCGGCTTTAACCGCACCATCCCGCACATGTTGGGTATCACCTGTGGTTTCTTTGTCCTGGTGGTCGCTGTCGGGTTCGGTCTTGGTACCGTGTTTCAAACCTATCCCATGCTCTACACCGTTCTGCGCTATATCGGCGCGGCGTATTTGCTGTATCTGGCGTGGAAAATTGCCCACTCGGGTCCGGTCTCCGAGAGCGAGAAGGGCGAGAGCAAACCCATCAGTTATTTGGGCGCCGCCGCGTTTCAATGGGTCAATCCCAAAGCGTGGATCATGGCCATTGGTGCCATCAGCACCTACACGCCGATGCAGGGCTATTTCACCAATGTGCTCGTGATTGCGGCCGTGTTCGCGTTGATCAACTTGCCGAGTGTCAGCGTCTGGGCCGGTTGCGGCACGCTGTTACGCAACGTGTTGAAGGATCGCCGCTGGTTGCGCCTGTTCAACTGGGGCATGGCCTTGCTGTTGGTGGCTTCGCTGTATCCGTTACTTCTTGAAAGCATTGGCTGACGCATTGCTTCAACCGCTTGCCCGATGCCTGTTAAGCTCGACTTCAGGAGCGTTCCTACGCACTTTTAAATGAAGTTGTCCTTCATTAACGGCTTCCGATCAGGTATTTCTAACGTACTGAAATATCGACGCAGCTCACAAGGCTGCGTTTTGACGTTTCGGTTACGAGCCTCCTGATCCCGGAACACGCTCTGCGAGTCTTTTATGAAAAAACGTCCGTTGTATTTCGATTACGCCGCTACCACGCCGGTGGATGAGCGAGTCATCAAGGTCATGGTCGAGTGTCTGGGTTTTACCGGCAATTTCGGCAACCCGGCGTCCAGCTCCCATGCCTTCGGCCAGCAAGCCCGGCAGTCGGTCGAGCACGCCCGGCAGCAGGTCGCCGAACTGGTCGGCGCACAGGCTGCGCAGATCGTCTGGACCTCCGGCGCCACCGAGTCCAACAACCTCGCGCTCAAGGGCGTGGCCCAGGCGCGGGGTGTCAGCGGCGGGCACATCATTACCAGCCAGATCGAACACAAGGCGATTCTCGACACGGCGAAACAATTGCAGGACTCCGGTGTTGCGGTGACGTATCTGGTACCTGACGCCGATGGTTTGATCACGGCGCAAGCGGTCAGCGAAGCGATGCGCGAGGACACCTTTCTGGTGTCGCTGATGCTGGTCAACAACGAACTGGGCACGGTCAACGATATCGCCGCCATCGGCGAAGTCGTGCGTGCACGCGATGCGTTGTTCCATGTCGACGCGGCTCAGGGCGCGGGCAAAGTGGCGATCGATCTGTCCCGCCTGCCGGTGGACCTGATGTCGTTTTCCGCGCACAAGATCTACGGCCCCAAAGGTATCGGGGCGCTGTACGTCGGTCCGCGCGCGCAGCAACGCTTGCAGGCACAGATTCACGGCGGTGGTCACGAGGGCGGATTGCGTTCCGGCACCCTGGCAACCCATCAGATAGCTGCGATGGGTGCGGCCTTCGCATTGGCCGCTGCTTCATTTGATGAAGAGAAAGCCTCGATCGTGTGTTTGCGTAAACGTTTGCTTGAGCAGTTGCTGAGTCTTCCCGGCGTTCGCCTCAATGGCAGCCCGACCCAACGCATTCCTCATACCTTGAGCCTGACCTTCAGCGAAGGTGAGTTCAATTCCGCGGCGTTGAGCCATTCGATCGCGTTTTCCGCGACATCGGCCTGTAACTCCGCCAGCAACGTTCCATCCCATGTGTTGCTGGCCCTGGGGCACGACGCCCGCTCGGCGAGCCGCACGATTCGCCTGAGTCTCGGCCGGTTCACCACCGAGCAAGACGTCGACCAGGCGGTGCACCTGATCAAAGCGGCCTGCGCCAGCGCCCCGGCATTCTGGCAGTAGCGCCTTAAAGCGCCGACTCAGATCGGCACTCAACAATTAGCTGAAGTGATTAGCAGGAGACACGATGAGTACGCAGCCTTCGATCAATGGATCGGTGCCCCAACGCCTGGCGCAAACCCGCGAACTGATGAGCCGTGAAGGCATTCATGCCTTGCTGGTGCCGTCGGCCGATCCGCACCTGTCGGAATACTTGCCTGGCTACTGGCAGGGACGGCAGTGGTTGTCGGGCTTCCATGGCTCGGTCGGCACGCTGATCGTTACGCCGGATTTTGCCGGCGTCTGGGCCGACAGCCGATATTGGGAACAAGCGACCAAGGAACTCAAGGGCAGCGGTATCGAACTGGTCAAGCTGCAACCGGGTCAGCCCGGCCCACTGGACTGGTTGGCCGAGCAAACCCCTGAAGGGGGCGTCGTCGCGGTGGATGGTGCTGTAATGGCTGTGGCCTCGGCGCGTACCCTGGGTAGCAAACTCGAAGAGCGCGGCGCACGCCTGCGTACTGATATCGACCTGTTGAGCGAAGTCTGGAGCGACCGCCCGACGCTGCCGAATGAGCCGATCTATCAACATTTGCCGCCGCAGGCGACGGTCAGCCGTGGTGAAAAACTCGCGAAACTGCGCGAGGTTCTGAAAGACCGTGGCGCAGACTGGCATTTTGTCGCCACCCTGGATGACATCGCCTGGTTGTTCAATCTGCGCGGTGGCGACGTATCGTTCAACCCGGTGTTCGTGTCCTTCGCCTTGATCAGCCAGGAGCAGGCCACCCTGTTCGTGGCCCTGAGCAAAGTCGATGCCGAACTGCGTGCGGTGCTTGAGCAAGACGGCGTAACCCTGCGTGATTACAGTGAAGTGGCCGCCGCCTTGCGCGCCGTGCCAAGCGGTGCGAGCGTGCTGGTCGATCCGGCACGCGTCACTGCCGGTTTGCTGGAAAACCTCGACAGTGGCGTAAAACTTGTCGAAGGCCTGAACCCGACCACGTTGGCCAAGTCGCAGAAAAGCCTGGCTGACGCCGAGCACATTCGTCAGGCCATGGAGCAGGACGGCGCCGCTCTGTGCGAGTTCTTCACTTGGCTGGACTCGGCCCTGGGTCGTGAGCGCATCACCGAACTGACCATCGACGAACACCTCACCGCCGCGCGCACCCGACGTCCTGGCTACGTGTCGCTGAGTTTCAATACCATTGCTGCGTTCAACGCCAATGGCGCGATGCCGCACTACCACGCGACCGAAGAAGAGCACGCGGTGATCGAGGGGGACGGTCTGTTGCTGATCGACTCCGGCGGTCAATACCTGGGTGGCACCACTGACATTACGCGGATGGTGCCGGTCGGTACGCCGACGGATGAGCAGAAACGCGACTGCACACGCGTACTCAAAGGCGTGATCGCTCTGTCCCGTGCACAATTCCCTCGGGGAATTTTGTCGCCGTTACTCGATGCCATTGCTCGCGCTCCGATCTGGGCCGAAAGCGTCGACTACGGTCACGGCACCGGCCATGGCGTTGGCTACTTCCTCAACGTTCACGAAGGCCCGCAGGTCATCGCCTATCAGGCCGCGGCTACTCCGCAGACCGCGATGCTACCGGGCATGATCACTTCCATCGAGCCAGGCACTTACCGTCCGGGCCGATGGGGCGTGCGAATCGAGAACCTGGCGCTGAACCGTGAAGCGGGTACCAGCGAATTTGGTGAGTTCCTCAAGTTCGAAACCCTGACGCTGTGTCCGATCGACACCCGCTGCCTGGAGCCGTCGCTGCTGACACTGGAAGAAAAGCAGTGGTTTAACGCCTACCACGCCGAAGTGCGCGAGCGCTTGAGCCCACTGCTCGATGGCGCCGCACTTGAGTGGTTGAACACCCGAACTGCGGCTATTTGACGGGTTTGAGTTCAGGCGCTTGGTCGAGCGCCTGACTCTTCGTCATTCGTACGTCGTGGCCTTGGTTGCTTATCTCAGGGCTTCAATTACGAAGTCCAGCCGATCCTGACCAAAGTACATATGGTTGCCGACGAACATGCTCGGTGCACCAAATACCCCGCGCTGTACAGCTTTCTCGGTATTGTCCTTGAGCAGGGTTTTAACCTCCTCATCGGCTGTCAGGGCGAGTACTTCATTGGGCGCAAAACCGTTTTGCGTCAACACCTCGGCCACGGTAGCAGGGTCATCAAGGCTGCGGCCTTCAACCCAGAGGGCAGTGAACAGGCAATCGATAAACGCCAGGAAGCGCTCTGGATGACGTAACTGAATCCCCGTCACTGCGCGCATCAGCATCAGGGTGTTGATGGGGAAGTGCGGGTTGAACTTCAGTGGTACGCCATAGCGTTTTGCATAGCGGTCGAGGTCTTCAAACATGTAACGGCCTTTGGCCGGGATGACTGCCGGTGAAGCGTTGCCGGTGGCTTTGAAGACGCCACCCAACAGCATTGGCGTGTAAATCAGTTGGCTGCCGGTTTGCTCACAGATTTTCGGTAGCTGGGTGTAGGCCAGGTAGGTGGCCGGGCTGCCGAGGTCGAAAAAGAACTCCACGGTTTTGCTCATGGTCAGTGCGCTCTGTTTATTGTTATAGGGGAGGGGCTTACCAGCGCTCGCTCCAGGGCCGTAAATCCAGTTCGAAAGTCCAGGCGTCCCGTGGCTGGCTGTGCAGGTACCAATAGTTCTCGGCGATGTGCTCGGGGTTGAGAATGCCGTCTTCGTCTTTGGTCGCGTATTTCTCCGGGAAGCTCTCGCGGATGAAATCGGTATCGATAGCCCCGTCGACGACGACATGGGCAACGTGAATGTTCATGGGGCCGAGCTCACGCGCCATGCTTTGGGCCAGCGCGCGAATGCCATGTTTGGCACCGGCGAACGCTGCAAATCCAGCGGCGCCTCGCATGCCAGCGGTAGCTCCGGTGAACAGGATAGTGCCCCGTTGGCGCTTGGCCATGCGCTTGGCGACTTCACGGGCATTAAGAAAACCTGAAAAACAGGCCATTTCCCAAATCTTGAAATACTTGCGGGCGGTTTCTTCAAGAATGCTGCAGGGCACATTGGCGCCGATATTGAAGACAAGCGCTTCGATGGGCCCGATCTCGCTTTCAATCTGCTCGACCAGTGCAATGACCTCTTCTTCCTTGCGCGCATCGCAAGCAAATCCGTGGGCGTCACCGCCATTGGCTTTAATGGCGTCGACCAGGGGCTGAAGTTTGTCGGCACTGCGTCGGGTGACACAGGCGACGTAGCCTTCCTGTGCAAAACGTTTGGCAATGGCTCCGCCGGTAGCATCCCCAGCGCCGACAACCAGTACGACTTTCTTGTTATTCATGGGTTGATCCTTTTGGTAAACGATCGTTAACTAAACGAACGTTATGCTACGATGCGGCATGCGTCAAGATGATCAATCCTGAGGAAATGGCGATGCGCTACTCGGCCAGTCACAAGTTGGAAACCAAAGAGAAGCTGCTGGAAAGCAGTGCGGTGTCAGCCAAGAAGTCAGGCTTTTCCACGGTCGGTGTAGACGGTTTGATGAAGGCGATCGGTTTGAGCGGCGGGGCTTTCTATAGTCATTTTTCGTCGAAGGACGAGCTGTTCGCTTCAATCGTCGAGCGTGAGCTAAGTCAAAGCCTGGAACGACTAGGCGCCGACCAGGGGTGCGAAAAACTTGAGCGTTGCGTCAAGCATTACTTGAGCATGGCGCATGTCGAGCATCCAGAGTCCGGATGCGCGTTGCCGGCGTTGGGCGCTGAGATCGCTCGTTCGGATGTACTGGTTCGCCAACAGGCGGAGCGATGGATTTGTCAGCTGCAGGAGAATTGGGCGCGCATTCTGGAGAGCGACAGCCTGGCTTGGTCCATCCTGTCGCAATGCATCGGTGCTTTGGTTGTCGCCCGGATGCTGGCGACACCAGACATCCAGCGTAATGTGTTGAAGTCCAGCTACGATGAGATTGGCCGCCAGATAGCCGGACGGCATCAATCTATTTGCAAATGACGATCATGCTGCGGCTGGTGTAGCCGGCTGGATTGAGCCCGAATGGATAATCTCCTGGTTCTTCCACCGCGTCCCCCGACTTGGCGATAACCTTGTACCCCTTGGGAGCGCACGAGTTGGCGGCGCTGGCGTAGCACTTGTCCCACGAGGATGAGAGTCCTGAACAGTTAAGATGCAGCCCTTTTTTGCCGTGTTTGACTTGTGTTTTCGAGGTCGCCGCGCAACCCGAAACGGCAAGTACAGCTATCAATATCAAAATTCGTTTCATTGCTGTCCTTAAAGCGTTCCCGGATCTTGTGCCCGGGTCTCGCTGCATTCGCACTCGCTTAAAGCGTATTGATATCCCTACCCTGAAAAATCCATGCCTGGCACTAGGTTACGGGCCTAAACATGGCTTAATTGAAAGGTAATTACCAGACCTGCGTAAAACTCTGTATCAATCTGCCGCAACCGCTGGCTTGGCACCGCTGCCCATGGTCATGGTTGCACCCACGGAAGCCAGAATGATGCACAAAATAGCCATCCACTGTGACAGTGAGAGGTATTCATTCAGGAACAAAAGGCCTGACAACGCGCCGAACGCCGGTTCAATGCTCATTAATGTGCCGAACGTACGGGCTGGCATTCGGGTGAGGGCTACCATCTCCAGCGTGTAGGGCAGGGCGGTGGACAGAATGGCAACACCGATGGCCACGGGGATCAAGGCTGGAGTTAGTAGCGCGGCACCGGCATGGACGATGCCGATTGGGGCCACAAATAATGCGGCAATCATCACGCCCAAGGCGGCGGTTTGCACGCCGTTGTCGGCGCCAGCCTTCTGGCCGAAAAGAATGTATAGCGCCCAGCAGGCGCCCGCGCCCAAAGCGTAACTTGCACCTGTCAGGTCAATCCCTGCGGAGGTGGCGCCTGTTGGAATCAGCAGCATCAATCCTGTAACGGCCAGTGCGATCCACAAAAAGTCGATCGCGCGGCGCGAGGCGTAGATTGCCACCGCCAACGGCCCGGTGAACTCCAGGGCTACGGCAATGCCCAGGGGGACGGTGCGTAAAGACATATAGAAGAGGAAGTTCATGCCGCCCAGTGCCATTCCGTAAATGATCACGGTGCGAAGGGATTTTTCGGTGAACTTCGCCCGCCATGGGCGTAGCAGAAGCAGCATGATCACGCTGGCGAAAATCAGGCGTAAGGTGGTAGTTCCTTGAGCGCCAATAACAGGGAACATACTTTTAGCCAAAGACGCTCCGGACTGGATGGACGCCATGGCTATTAATAGCAGGCCTACCGAGAACAAGGTCGAGGCAAGGCTGCGGGGCTGTTCGTTCATTGCGTGGCATCGTCCGAAATGGGAAGCAGGAGTATTGTTCATTGCGATTGAGCAATATAGTGCGCATTCGTGACGGGCGCGTCTATATATAGCAGTGATTTTGAGTAACTTGATAGAAAAGCCAAATCAATGCTTGACGGCAGATTCTGGATGTCTATAATTCGCCCCACTTCCGGCGCAGTCGAGACGGAAAACTCCTTGATAAACAAAGAGTTGCGCAGTTTTCGGCAGCGAGCGGCTTCAGTTCATCGAAGCCCGAAAGGAAGTTGAAAAAGAGGTGTTGACAGCAGCGTGTAACGCTGTAGAATTCGCCTCCCGCTGACGAGAGA